>CAILTC010000035.1 GCA_903837025.1 uncultured Bacteroidota bacterium
GAATTGTGGCTCGAAAAGAACACTATCAAAGAAATAGCCGCCATTAGAAAATTCACCGAAGAAACAATTCTGGGACATTTAACCAAATTGATTATTTCACAAACCATAAGCATTAACGATGTTTTGCCAGCGGATAAAATCCAGGAATTGACAGAGGCATTTTATGGTTACAAGGAAGAATCAATATCGCCATTGAAAGAAAAATATGGAGATAAATTCAGTTGGGAAGAGTTAAGGATGTTCAAGGCGAGTTTGAATGTATAATTGAACCGTAATGTTTTTAAAACAAAAAACCCATTCTTAAATCGAATGGGTTTCGTTTTTTATAATGATTCAACCAGAATCCAAGCATCAGGATTTGTTGATTTCTGAATTTCTTGTTTTGCTTTTTCGGCTTCAGGAAGTGTAGCATAACTTCCGTAAAGAACAGGAAATAATCCGTATTTGTTCTGTGGAATTCGTCTGGCTTTATAACCTAAATTTGACAATTCTCTAAATGTTTTTTGGGCATTTTTTTCTTCTCTAAAAGCACCAGCCATAATGTGGTAAGACATTTTTTCCTCTTTTATGGTAAGTGTTACCGCTGGAATTGGGCTTTTAATAAAAAAAGTAGCTTCTTGAATTTTATGTTGAACTTGTTTTTGAACAGATTGCTGAACAAGAATTGTTTCCGATGCTATTTGTTCTTGATAAATAGGATAACCAATTGTTCCTGCTACTCCTAATCCTAATACAAAAATGGCTGCATATTTCAAATATTTACTTGAATTTCTTCTTTCAGGAATTAAAGCAATTACATCTTCTTCTTGAATGTTTTCCTCAAGAGCTTCAATTTTTTGTTCGAAAATTTCTCTTTTCACCATTGGCGAAACAAAGGTACTTAATCCAAAAGAATTCGTTAAATAATTCGTTTGATCGAAAGGCGTGAAAATCAAATTTTTATCAGCGTTAAGCGAAAAATTCCCCACGTTTTTTATAGAGAACAATCCGTTTTCTTGTAGCGCTTTTTTCCAATTAAAAACCTCATATTGAATGGCACTAATCGCGTATTCATAAGAAGTTTTTTCTGCTTGCGCAATATGATTAGCCAATAATCCATCGTTATTTTTTAAATAAGCATTGAAAGAAATCATTTTCTTTGGAGGAAAAAATGAATTGGAACTTTCAATTAATTGAGCCGATTGAATTTCGGTCAAAAAAGCTCCGAAACCCGGAACGGTTACACATTGATAACGGTATAAAAGCTGCGCGATGTATGGTTCGATGTTCATAGTTACAAAGTTATACAATGAAAATAGTTATCAAAATTTTATTCACAATTTTTATTAACAATCCGCTTTAAATTTTATACATTTCAACCTCAAACAATTAGTATGACAGAGCAAGATTTATTTCATTTATTGGCATTGCAACAAATAGAAGGCGTGGGCGATATTATGGCTAAAAAATTGATAAATCACTGTGGAAGTGCTTCGGCAATTTTCGAAGCTAAACATTCACAATTAGCTGGTATTGATGGAATTGGTTCTGTATTATTACGAAATTTGAAAAACAAATCGGTTTTCGAAAAGGCAGAACAAGAAATTAAGTTTATAAAAGCAAACGAAATCGACGTTGCTTATTTTCAGGACGAAAATTATCCGGATAGATTGAAACATTGCATCGATGGACCCGTTTTATTGTTTACTTCAGGAAATATTGATCTAAAAAACAAAAAAATAATCAGCATCGTGGGAACGCGACAAATCACATCCTACGGAATGGAGTTTTGCCGTAAATTGATCGAAGATTTGGCGCCGCTTCATCCTATAATCGTGAGCGGTTTTGCTTATGGTGTCGATATTTTTGCGCATCAATTGGCGATAGAACATAATCTTCAAACTATTGGAGTTGTGGCACACGGTTTAAACCAAATTTACCCCAAAACGCACAAGAAATATGTTGCTAAAGTAGAACAAAACGGCGGTTTTATGACCGAATTTTGGAGTTCGACGAATCCAGAAAAGGAAAATTTTGTTCGCAGAAACCGAATCGTAGCAGGAATTTCAGAAGCTACGATTGTCATCGAATCTGCCGATAGAGGCGGTTCGTTGATTACGGCAAATATCGCAAATGATTACAACCGAGATGTTTTTGCAGTCCCTGGACGTGTTACTGACAAATATAGCCAAGGTTGTAACAATCTAATAAAAACCCAAAAAGCCAACGTACTTACAAGTGCTGCCGATTTAGTTTATATCTTGAATTGGGATATCCAAAGCAAAGTTAAACCTGTGCAAAAACAATTGTTTGTAACCCTCGAACCCGACGAACAAAAAGTATATGATTATCTCCTAAAAACTGGAAAAGAATTGATGGATATTATCGCCTTGCGTTGTGATCTCCCCATTTATAAAATATCAGGAATGTTGCTAAATATGGAGCTTAAAGGCGTAATTCGACCATTGCCAGGGAAATTGTTTGAAGCAGTTTAAATAAATACCGCAAATTCACAAATTTTAATTTTCAAAATCTTTGAAATAATTTGCGGTTATCTTTTTTTACTCAAATCCCAATTTTTCTCTAACTCTCCCTAAAACCCCATTGGCAACAACCCCAGCTTTTTCGGCACCTGTTTTTAATAAAGCATCTACTTCGACAAGGTTGTTCATATAGTAATTATATTTTTCTCTTTCGGTTTTGAATCTTTCGACAATCAATTCAAACAAGGCTTGTTTGGCATGACCGTAACCGTAATTTCCACCCAAATAATTGGCTCTCATTTCGGCAATTTGATCTTCGTTTGCTAACAAACAATAAATGGCAAAAGCATTGCAAGTATCTGGATTTTTTGGATCTTCGAGCGGTGTGCTGTCGGTTTCAATTCCCATTATTTGCTTGCGCAAAGCTTTGTCTTCCAAGAAAATATTGATAATATTATTAGCCGATTTACTCATTTTTCCGCCATTAGTACCTGGAATCAGCATACTGTCTTTTTGAATGATTGCCTCAGGAATTACGAAAGTTTCTCCCATTTGGTGATTGAATCTGGAAGCTACATCACGAGTAATTTCCAAGTGTTGCAATTGGTCTTTTCCAACAGGAACAAACTCGGCGTCATACAACAAAATATCAGCAGCCATCAGCA
>CAILTC010000036.1 GCA_903837025.1 uncultured Bacteroidota bacterium
AGGGTTTTAGAAGTCTTTAAAGCCTTATGTTTCAAGAGCGGACTAACTTCAATTTGTTTCGTCTTCAACAGAAACTTATAAAAAGCTTTTAAGGAAGCAATTTTTCTATTAACAGTCACATTCGACATATTACCATCTACAAGCGAAACAACCCAAGTCCTGATTTGACTGTAATTTGCCTGTTCTATACTTTCTTGGTCAAATTGATTTTTGTTGAATAATTCAAAGAATCCGATATCATTCAAATAGGCGTTGACAGTATGAGGAGAATATTTTTTCTCCAATTGCAGATAATCTTTAAAGGATTGTAAATTATTAGCCATAAAAAAACCGTTAGTATCAAAGGTATTAAACTTTGATGACTAACGGTATATTTTAAAAAAGTTATTATCTAACTTTCTAAATTATCTCTCATATTCTGGATATAAGCAGCTTTTTGAATTTTGATTCTATTCGTAACTGATGGTTTTATAAAAGCTGTACGTGCTCTTAATTGACGAACAGTTCCTGTTTTATCAAATTTTCTTTTATAGCGCTTTAATGCTCTATCGATATTTTCTCCGTCTTTAATTGGTATAATTAACATAATTTTATCACCCCCTTTCGTTAAGGCTGCAAAAGTAACTATTAATTATGAATTATGAGTTATGAATTATGAATTATTTTAAAGAAGAAAATAGAACAAAGAAAAAAGATATTAGATTGAATCAAAAAAGTCAAGTTACAATTTCTTGCTTCTTGGCTCTTTTATCGATTAGATAAGTCTCTAGTCCTTCAAAATATTTCTCGAAATTACCAGTTTCTGAATTTCGGTAGTTCCTTCACCAATGGTACATAATTTCGAATCTCTATAGAATTTCTCTACTGGATAATCTTTGGTATACCCATAACCTCCATGAATTTGAACGGCATCATTCGCCACC
This sequence comes from uncultured Bacteroidota bacterium, assembly GCA_903837025.1. Lineage (GTDB taxonomy): Bacteria > Bacteroidota > Bacteroidia > Flavobacteriales > Flavobacteriaceae > Flavobacterium. The sequence continues at coordinate 924 of CAILTC010000036.1, forward strand.
CTCACACAAACTTCGGAAGCATACATTTTACTCATGGCTCCCAGCGTTGTCATATTGCGATTATTATTTTTCAAAAAAGCTGCTTTATGTAACAGCAATTCCGAAGCTTCGATTTCGGTTGCCATATCAGCCAATTTGAATGAAATTCCTTGAAATTCCGAAATTGCTTTTCCAAATTGATGTCTTTCTTTCGAATATTTTAATGCCGCTTCATAAGCACCTTTTGCGATTCCGAGCGACAATGCTCCGATTGAAATTCTTCCGCCATCTAATATTTTCATCGATTGAACGAATCCGTCGCCTACTTCTCCTAATCGATTGGCATCTGGAATTCGACAATTGTCAAAAATCAATTCGGCAGTTTCGCTGGCGCGCATTCCCAATTTATTTTCTTTTTTTCCAGAGGTAAATCCTGGCATTCCTTTTTCAAAAACAAAAGCGGTCATTCCTTTCGAATCTCCTTTTTTTCCGGTGCGAACAATTACCACAGCAATATCTCCTGATTTTCCGTGCGTGATAAAATTCTTAGCGCCATTCACCACCCAATGATCTCCGTCTTTTACGGCAGTTGTATTCATTCCGCCAGCATCAGATCCCGTATTGTGTTCGGTCAATCCCCAAGCGCCAATATGTTCGGCCGTCGCTAATTTGGGAATCCATTTTTTCTTTTGTTCCTCGTTTCCAAAGGCCAAAATATGATTAGTACATAACGAATTATGCGCCGCAACAGACAATCCAATAGATGGATCGACTTTAGAAATTTCTTCTATAATAGTAATATATTCATGATAACCCAATCCGGAACCACCGAGTTCTTCAGGAACAAGAACGCCCATAAAACCCATTTCGCCCAGTTTTTTAAATAACGGAACCGGAAAAGTTTGCGCTTCATCCCACTCCATTATATAAGGTCTAATATTTATTTCTGCAAAATCACGAATAGATTGCGCTATCATTTTTTGCGTTTCGCTGTAGTCAAAATTCATTGTAATTACGATATAAATTTAAAATTTCAAATATAAGGCTATAATATTTGCCTTTTCAATAGACAAGCCTATAATTTTTGTTAAATCTTCCGCATTCTTAAAGTCGCCATTCATACTTCTATAAGTCACAATTTTTTTTGAAATAGGATATTTAAAATACGGAAACTGAGAAAGTTCCTTTATCGAGGCATTATTAATGTCGATTTTGTTAAGTTTTGGAAGTGCCAAAATAGTAAAATGTGAATTCAAATTTTCGATAACTTCGGGCGATAATCCCCAAATATCTTTCATTTGTTCCATAGAAACAAAGCCACCAAAACTTTCTTTTTCTTTCAGAATCCGAAGCGAAATGGCCTCGCCTATTCCATATATTTTGATTAAATCCTCCTGAGTCGCTTGATTGATATCAATAACAATAATTTTTCCTTTTTTGGCGAAAGCTTTATAGGGGAATTTTTTATAATCTTTGAATTCCTTTTTGTTATTGACCCAATCCGGAAACTTGAAATATGGCGACATCGCATGCAACAATGAATCCGAAACTTTGGTCACGTCTTGAAATTCTTCGGGAGAATTCACATATTTATTTTCTTTTCTAAAAGCAAGAAGCCGATCAATTTGTTGAACAGACATCCCGAGTTTATAGCCTTTGAAATCGGTAATAAAATTAGGATTGAAAGCATAAATTTTTGGAACATAATTCGACTTTTTCAGCTTCATCAAATCAATCTCGGATTGTAAAGCAAGCCATTTTTCTTTTTCAGGAGCACTTTTCGATATAGAACTAAAATCAACAAAAAAATACAGTAATTGTAAAACAACAATAATCCCAAATAGCAAAAAAATACCCGTTCGTTGACTTCGAGAAAACTTAAAATAAGAATTTATGGTTTTGAAAGTCATTTTTTGAAGTTAAGTCAAATTGGAATTAAATTGAATATCGGAAATAAATATAAGAAAAATTATATGAAAAA
>CAILTC010000037.1 GCA_903837025.1 uncultured Bacteroidota bacterium
ACCACCTATTTCAGGTCTTAAATCTAGCGAAATTAATAGTGGCGCTTCTCTAAAACCATACTCAAGGCCAATGTCTCCTGCAGCAAATACAAAAGCACCTTTACTTGCAGTATTGTTATAACTACCTAAACCACCACCAACACCAGCATACCAGTTGAAACCACCATCAATGTTCCAAACCCATTGCTATAAACCAGCTAATTTTACCGCTCTATCATCATGACCATTATAATTCGTTCGGTTTCTCCATCCTAAATCTAATTCTAGACGGTTATTACTTGACAATCCTCTTTGATACGAAACTTCGCCACCAAAACCTGAATTGTCACCTAATCGCAATCCTAGTGCATTTTTCGAAATGTCTTGAGCTTGTGTGGTAAATGCTAATCCAATTAGCATCATAGCCGATAAAATGATTTTTTTCATAAATAAGTTTTAATTTTTACAAATATATAACTGTGATAAATTGAAAAAATTATATTTTAATAAAAAAAAGTTTCATAATTCACATGTTCAAACTTCAATAACATTGGTAAATTATCGATTCGCTTTTTAAAACTTCCCGCTTTAAACTTTTAAACTTTAAACTAAAATAGTACTTTTGTTCAAAACTAATTATAATGGCAGGAAATAGCTACGGAACACTATTTAGAATTACAACTTTTGGAGAATCACATGGAGAAGCTTTAGGCGGAATAATTGATGGTTGTCCTTCCGGAATTACTATAGATTTAGAAGCAATTCAATTTGAAATGTCACGAAGAAAACCGGGACAATCCGCAATAGTTACCCAAAGAAAAGAACCCGATGATGTGCAATTTCTTTCCGGAATTTTCGAAGGAAAAACAACAGGAACACCTATCGGTTTTATCATCCCGAATACCAATCAAAAATCGGATGATTACTCTCATATTAAAGATAATTACAGACCCAGTCATGCTGATTATGTCTATGAAAAAAAATATGGCGTACGCGATTATCGCGGTGGTGGAAGAAGTTCTGCTCGCGAAACCGCTAGTAGAGTAGTGGCGGGTGCTGTTGCAAAACAAATGTTGCCAGAAATAAAAATCAATGCCTACGTTTCGTCTGTAGGGCACATTTTTTTAGAAAAACCATACCAAGATTTAGACTTTTCAAAAACAGAAAATAATCCTGTTCGTTGTCCTGATGAAGAATCTGCCGCTAAAATGGAAGAATACATCAAGCTTATAAAAAAACAAGGTGATACCGTGGGCGGAACCGTTACCTGTGTCATTCAGAATGTTCCAATAGGTTTGGGCGAACCCGTTTTTGATAAATTACACGCCGAATTAGGCAAAGCCATGCTTTCGATAAATGCAGTAAAAGGCTTCGAATTCGGAAGCGGTTTTTGCGGAGCTAAAATGAAAGGAAGCGAACATAATGATTTATATAACGCTGACGGAACCACAAAAACGAATCTTTCAGGAGGTATTCAAGGTGGAATAAGCAACGGAATGGATATTTATTTCCGTGTGGCTTTCAAGCCTGTAGCAACCATAATGCAAAAACAAGATTCGTTAGATAATAAAGGAAACATAACCGAAATGACAGGAAAAGGGCGTCACGATCCTTGCGTTGTACCACGCGCTGTTCCTATTGTCGAAGCCATGGCTGCCATCGTTCTAGCCGATTTTTATTTGATAAATAAAACCTATAATCCTAATTTTTAGGAGCTATTTCCAGCTATCATTCCAATCTTTTTGTGAACTTGCTTTCGCCGTTCACAAAAAGGATTTTCCCTTCTATCTGGGCTAAAAACAAAACGACATGAACCATAACGAAACCAAAAAAGCATCATTATTCGGAAATCTTACGGTTCAAATTCTTATTGCCATGCTTCTTGGAGCGGCTTTAGGAATCTATATTCATAATAATTATGATGTTGAATTTGCTAAAAAATTCAGCGATTCCATCAAAATATTAGCAACAGTTTTCATTCGTTTAGTTCAAATGATAATTGCGCCATTAGTATTTACAACATTAGTAGTTGGTATTGCCAAATTGGGCGATATCAAAACTGTGGGTCGAATAGGAGGAAAGGCATTAGGATGGTTTTTTTCGGCCTCTTTTATTTCGCTGTTAATTGGCCTTTTTTGGGTCAATATTTTACAACCCGGAGTTGGATTAAATTTAACTCATGTTGATTTATCCGTTGCTGCCGAAGTAACAGGGAATACAAAAGGGTTCTCTGCTCAAAACTTTATTGAGCATATTATTCCCAAAAGTATTTTTGAGGCAATGGCCAATAATGAAATTTTGCAAATTGTAATTTTCTCTATTTTTTTCGGATTAGCAGCAGCTTCAATTGGTAGCGTTGCAAAACCCGTAATCAATGCGTTAGACAAAACTTCGCACATAATTCTAAAAATGGTGAATTATGTAATGAAATTTGCCCCACTAGGCGTTTTTGGAGCAATCGCAGGTGTTTTCGCCATAAAAAACCTGAATGATTTATTAATTACTTACGTGAAATTCTTTAGTTCTTTCTTGGTAGGAATTGGTTCCTTATGGATTTTTCTTATTGCAATAGGATTTATATTCTTGGGTAAAAGAATGAAAACCTTATTAAACCATATTATTGGCCCTGTAATTATTGCTTTCGGTACAACAAGTAGCGAAGCAGTTTTCCCTAAACTTACCGAAGAATTAGAGCGTTTTGGCATCAAAGACAAAATAGTTTCTTTTATGCTACCATTGGGATATTCTTTCAATTTAGACGGAAGCATGATGTACATGACTTTTGCCAGTATATTCATCGCTCAAGCTTATGGTGTTCCTCTCGATTTAGGAACTCAAATGACAATGCTTTTGGTATTGATGCTTACCAGCAAAGGAATTGCTGGCGTACCTAGAGCAAGTTTAGTAGTGGTTGCTGCCACCTGCGGAATGTTCAAAATTCCAATTGAAGGGATTGCATTAATTCTTCCTATTGATCATTTTTGCGATATGTTTCGTAGCGCTACAAATGTACTTGGAAATGCTTTAGCTACCTCTGTTGTAGGTAAATGGGAGACTGAGGAAACTCATTTAAAATAGTATATATAAACTTATTTAGTCCAAAATAGTAAACCTACTCAACAACCTGAGTAGGTTTTTATTTATCAAAAAGTGTGTTACTTATTTAAAACAATTCTTTTTAAGGTGTTATTACACCTCATTTAGCCATTTTTTTGGTATTAAGCTATTCAATTTTATAAATTATTACTGTATATTTGGCTACCCATTAAATACTTATGTTTTATTTTCGAATTTTTGTATTGTTTTTATTATTTCTGAACCCAATCAGTTCTAATTCATTTGCACAATCTAAAATCCTTTCTAAAGAAGAAATAACGAAATTAACGAAACAATCAACTGAATATAGAAAAGCAGCCAATTTTGAAAAATCATTGATGACAGCAAGAATTGCTTTGCATAATGCTATTGCCATCAAAAACGATTTTCTCATTGCAACTTCCTATAATTCTATTGCAATGAATTACTATGAATTATCCGAAAATGATCAAGCAATTTTTTATTACAACAAAGGCTTGAACTATGCGGATAAAATTGATAATGAAAAATTAAAAGATGAAATAAATAACAATCTCGGAAACATATATTGTTTTAATAAAAAACAATATGAAAAAGGGATTAATTATTACAAAAAATCATTAGAGTACAGTTCTAAAAGAGCAGATTCAATCAGTGTTTTTCGTACTAAACTAAATATTACTTGGGCTTATTTTGATATTGGCAGTTTTAAAGAGGGTTTTCCTTATTTAGAATTTATCAATAACTATCAATCAAAATTTGGAGAAGAATATATGTTTGTAGCTTTGAATATGCTAAACGGAATGTATTATGAATATGCAGGAGAAAATGAAAAAGCAGATTCCTATTTCTTAAAAGCGATTCAAATAGGAAAAAATGAAAAATACAAAGAAGATTTATCTTATACGCATCAAGAGTATTCTAAGTTTTTATTTAAAAAGGGAGATTATAAAAAAGCATATGAAAATCTAGCACTTTATAATAAAATTACCGAGGAAATCTATAGTCAAGATAAACTTAAAAAGGCTAATGTAGTAGGAATTAATCTTGAATTAGACGAATACAAACGAGAAATAGATAAAATTGAACTTGAAAAAAAATTACAAGCTCATAGTTTAAGACAATCAAAAATTATTTTGGCTCTTTTTATCTTAGCATTATTCGTTTTATTACTGCTATTTTATTCGTTATATATAAACTACACTTTCAAGAAAAAGGTCAATAAAGAACTCACAATTGCCAATGAGAAACTGCTTATATCTAAAGAAAAAGCAGAAGAGGCCTCACAACAAAAGACACAATTTGTATCGACAATAAGCCACGAATTAAGAACACCACTATATGGCGTTATTGGGATCACAAATATGCTTCTCGATGAGCATAAGGAATTAATTGGTAGTCCCCATTTGAGTTCTCTCAAATTTTCAGCTAGGTATTTATTGTCCCTTGTTAATGATATTCTGCATATTAATAAAATCGAAGAAAACAGGATAGTTCTAGAAAATTTAACTTTTAATGTTTCGGATGAAATTTGTTCAATAAAAAATTCACTTTCATTTATTGCACAAAATCACAATAATAAAATAGCAATTAAAGTCGATCCCGAAATTCCAGAATTTCTAATCGGAGATAAATTAAGGCTTTCGCAAATTTTGATGAATTTAGTTAGTAATGCTTTGAAATTCACAAAAAATGGAGAGGTTTTAATAACTGCTAATTTGTCAAAAGTCGATAATAAAAAACATTTTATTGAATTCCAAATCAAAGATAATGGAATGGGAATAGCTACTGCCGATCAGGATAAAATTTTTGAAAAATTTGTTCAAGTTGGCAAAAAAGAAAATGATTATCAAGGAACTGGATTGGGATTAGCAATAGTAAAACGATTATTAGAATTATTCAAAAGCGAAATTTCACTTGATAGTAAAGTTGGAGAAGGAACCACATTTAAATTTACAATAGCATTTGATCATGACCTCGCCTGGACCAATGAAATAATCAATAACATTCGAGTTGATTTGAGTTCAAGTCAAATATTTAAGATTTTGGTAGTTGAAGATAATAAGATAAATCAAACGGTTACAAAAAAAATAATTCAGAATAATAATTGCAGTTGCATTCTTGTAGAGGATGGATTTCAAGCATTAGAAATATTAAATAAGGAAATTTTTGATATTATTTTGATGGATATAAACATGCCCTTAATGAATGGTTTTGAGACTACAAGAAAAATACGTCTCAAAGGAATACATACGCCAGTTATAGCTTTTACGGCTTTTGCAAAGGATGAAATAACAGAAGAAGCTCTTTCTGCAGGGATGAATGATATTATCATAAAACCTTTCGAACCTTCAAAGTTATTTCGAGTAATTAATGAGCAAATAAACAAAACAAGAAACACTATTTCTGTTTAGTTTTTCTTGCTTGAAAAGGTTGGTAAAAACTAAATTTATTGTTTTAATTATATCCTTGTATCGTTATTCTTTTTAAAATTAAAATATATTAATATCAATTTCTAACGAAATATTTATTGTGAAAAACAAAAAAAAACACACTTTTCAACAAAGATGAAAAGTGTGTTTTATGGAATTATTTTTGCTAATATAATTAATACCAGCGTTTCTTGTTTTGTTTTGAAGCATCAGACTTACGTGATTTATGAGCACCACCACTTCGGTTTGAGTTTTTTTGATTCGATGTTCCTGGAGCAGTTTCCGGACTTCCAGAATGCCAAGGATAAGGATGATCACTTACGATTTTTACATCTACTTTAATCAATTTTTGAATGTCTTTCCAATATTGATGTTCATCTTTACCACAAAAAGAAATAGCAATTCCTTCGTTCCCAGCACGACCAGTTCTACCAATTCGATGTACATAAGTTTCGGGAATATTAGGTAAATCAAAATTGATTACGAAAGGCAATTGGTCTATGTCAATTCCGCGAGCTGCAATATCAGTGGCTACTAAAACTCCAATTTCTTTATTTTTGAATGCATCTAAAACGCGTTGTCTCGCATTTTGTGATTTGTCACCGTGAATGGCTTCGGCAGTAATATTATTTTTGCGCAATGCTTTTACCACATTATCTGCGCCGTGTTTTGTTCTTGAAAAAACTAAAACATCCGATAAGTTTTCGTTTTTGATTAAATGATATAACAAGTTTCTTTTTTCACCTTTTTCTACAAAATAAACACGTTGTTCAACATTTTCGGCGGTTGAAGATACTGGAGAAACTTCGACTTTGGCTGGATCTGTCAGAAACATTTCGGCTAATTCTCGAATAGCAATTGGCATTGTAGCCGAAAACAATAACGTTTGTCTATTTTTTGGCGTAAGTTTTACAATCTTTTTGACATCATTAATAAAACCCATATCCAGCATTTGATCAGCTTCGTCAAGAACTAAAGTATGCAAATGATCCAAATCTATAAAACCTTGTTTGTGCAAATCGAGTAATCTTCCCGGTGTTGCCACAAGAATATCAACTCCTTTTTGTAGCGACTCTACTTGCGGATTTTGAGAAACACCTCCAAAAATGGTCAATTGTGTCAAATTAGTATATTTACCATAAGTGTCAAAACTTTGGCCAATTTGAACCGCTAATTCGCGAGTTGGAGTAACAATTAGTGCCCGAATTACTTTGGCCTTTTTCGATGAACCTACAATTCGGTGAAGTTGATGTATAATAGGAATGGCAAATGCTGCCGTTTTTCCTGTTCCTGTTTGAGCGCAACCTATTAAATCGCTACCCGCTAAAACTAATGGTATAGATTGTTCTTGAATTGGGGTTGGGCTTAGGTAGCCTTCTTCAAATACGGCTCTTTGTATACTTTTTGAAAGTGATAAATCTTCGAATAACATATTTTTTGTATTAAATATCCTGTATTAAGTACATAGATAGTGATGCAAAGATAGGTTTATTATTTTTGAAGAATAAATAGATACTTTAGTATTTTATTTAGGGCAAAATATGGCTGTTCGATTTTATAAAATCGGTAACTAAATAACCGATAAGCTTCCCAATTAAATGATTATTTTTTTCTTCGCCCAAGTCAGGAGCGCCCTCACAAATATGTAAATAAGATGCGTGTCTGTTTTTGCCAAAATAGGAAACAAATTGTCGAAGTTCTTCAATAGAGAAACCGCTTAAAGTCATAGCGCTACTAGCAATATTAGGGATAGCATCAAGATCGATTTCTATACCATAAAAATCATTTTGTATAAAATCAATCGCATGAACGAGTTCTTGATTAAAGTCTTTTTCTTTTCTAATTTTAATACTGTCGTAGGTATTGTAACGTACT
>CAILTC010000038.1 GCA_903837025.1 uncultured Bacteroidota bacterium
GTGCTGTCATTTTTAAATAAAGGCTTTTTAGAAAACCATTTTAAATACAATGGTACTTTTTGCGACAAGCCGCTGTAATATTTATTCCAGGTGTTTTCCTGTTTGGAATATATTGCCACCCAAATACCTTGGTTAGATTCATCATATTTCCAATCGGTATAGATGATGGCTTTAAACTTTTCGTTTTCATCCTGTTTAATTATAGAGTACAAATCTATACCTGCTATATTGCCATCCATTATTTCTCTGTCATGTTTGATACTCCATTTCTGATAGGGTGTTATATCATTTAAAGTTTTAAAATGGGAGAAATGTTTTAGTGTTTTGATATCGACAGCAAAAGAAGTAAAAGCCAGAATAGAATCTTTGTCTGCTGGCCTAAACGGTATATAGTGTATTGTGCTATTGTAATTTTGTTCTTCTGAACTATAACTCTCTATCTGAGCATGAAGTATAATTGGGAAAAAGGCTGCAATCAAAAACCTGTTTTTCATACAATGAACTTTAATAATGAAAGTTACTTAAAACCGTTTAAGTAAATAAACTTCTATCTGTAAATCGTAAGCATAAAGTGGACTAAATAGTAATACTTTAAGAGGGAGCTCACCTTTTATAAATTTCTCATAAAACGACCCATTATTTGAGAATTACCCTTCATTTTTCCTTAAAATCCCTTCCAAGCTGAAAAGGGTGATCTAAAGTATTATAAACCGAAAGTTTGTTTGAGACAAACATTTTTCTTGGAACAATTATGCAAAGGTCAAATTGTCCCATAAAGAAAGATCCGAATGGCAAATTGGTTTGGTGTGGATTGGCCTAACGACAATACAAAAGTATAACGTTACTTTGTTGAATTTCAATAGCTAAAAATTAGAGATTATAGTTTTATATTTTATCTTATAACATAAATACACGCGTTAGCGGTCATTGTGAGGACGTGCATAACGAACATTAACGCAACGAAAGAAATATTACTTTTACGAATAATTTAAAAAAATGAATATCTTAATCACAATTTTACTCGTATTAATATGCATCATTACATTGCTGTTAATCATTGGACTTTTCACGAAGAAGGAACATTATGTCAAGCATGAAATTATCATCAATGCACCTTTACAAAAAGTATTTGACTATGCAAAACTGCTCAAAAACGAAGACGAGTGGAACAAAAATGAAAAGACAGACCCAAACAAGAAACAAGAATTCAGAGGAAAAGACGGTACAGTTGGATTTATTATTGCATTTAGCGGAAATAAAAATGTCGGTGTTGGGGAAAAGGAAATTATAAACATTATTGGAGAGAAAAGAATTGAAATAGAAATGCGTTTTGTAAAACCATTGACATTCACTGCCACCTTAATTATGGACACAGAATCTTTTTCTGATAATCAAACAAAAGTAAACTTGAACCATACAGGTACAATGAAATATCCTCTAAGCATAATGATACCAATATTTGAAAAAATGTTTGCAAAACAAATGGATATTAGTTCGTTAAATTTAAAAAAGGTGTTGGAAAAATAATCATTAATTAAAAACTATAATCCATAGACAGCGATGGGAAAAAATAGCAACGAACAAAAATCAAATGGACAGATTGCAACACCTTTTGCACAGACCTACTTTCACTGGACAAGGTCTGACTTGAAACTTGGTGAGTTTATTGAAGTTGGTTTCAACTCGAATTATGACAGAGAAAAAATGCAAAATATATTTTTCTATCAGCAACATTAGACGCTGCCATTTGGGGTGCTGAACTTGCATTTGGGGAAGAACGAGAAAGAATTTATTTGGTTGAACCAACAGGACCAATTGAAGACGACCCTGACTTGACTGACAAGAAATTCCCCGGTAATCCGACAAAATCTTATCGTTCAACAAATCCGTTTAAAATAGTTGGAGAAGTTACCAATTGGCAAGGACACCCTCTAGAACAAGTTAAAACAATGAAAGACGCATTAGCTAAACTTAAAGTACAAGGAATTAATTCACTGAATGACGAATAACATCGACGATAAAAAACAACGAACCGCTAACAGCACCTACCCAAAAGTGGCGGGACAGTGCGAATAGGAACATTTGTGTTTCGAACAGACATTGGTGCGTGCTGACAGTTTAATGTTCCAAACCGCCACCTTCGGGTAGCTGCAAACCATTGGCTGAAGATTATTAAAGGTCTCACTAAACGACCCAATATTTGAGACTCACTTTTAAACGATTAAAATTTTAGAATAAACCTATTGAGTTAGATTTTAATCTAATAATCATATATTTAATTATATA
>CAILTC010000039.1 GCA_903837025.1 uncultured Bacteroidota bacterium
ATAGTAGATTTGAAAATATTTCCTTAACTGAGAACGGGATAATTATAAGTTTTATATCTGCCGAACAAAAAGAAATTTCTTTTTCAGAGATTGATAAAATTTATATATCAGTAAATAGAGTGTCGCCTATTTATGTGCTTTTATTTATTATTGCTTCAGTGATTGTGATGGGTTTTTCTTTTTGGTTTATGGATTTTGATATGCTTTTAATTTTGCCCGTTTTGATAATCTTTTTTTTGGCAGTAAAATTCTATGATTATAAAAGATACGGAATGACCATAAGTTTAAAAAACGGCAAATTTTTAGAGCAACAAGTCCCATTAAAATTAAGATACGAAGCCATAGATTTAGTAAATGTTATTAGGAAAAAGCTTTTTTATGCTACAATAAAAGTTTGATTTCGGTAGGTTTAAGTTTTTTTTAATGACTTTTTTATTGGAATAGTTAGGGTAATTTTAATTGAAATCTTGCATTTAAAAAAATCTAAAAATTACCTCTAAATTTATACAATTGAATTGCTATATTTGCAGCAGTTTAAAAAAGCAAATAAAACCCGAATTGAATACACTGTCAAATACAATTTCCATAAAATCTATTTATACTGATTTCAAAGCAATTACTAAGGCTGGACTAGCTATTAGTGTTGTTTTTTCGTCAATAGCTGGTTATTTACTTGGCTTTGATGGAGAACATCCTTTTAGTTGGATTGTTTTAATAAAACTTGCAATTGGTGGTTATTGTATGGTAGGTGCTTCGAATGCTTACAATCAAGTTATCGAAAAAGAATTGGATGCTTTGATGGATAGAACTAAAAACCGACCTGTACCAGCAGGAAGAATGTCGCCAAATTTAGCTTTGGTAATTGCAAGTATCTTAACTATTATTGGGATTGCTTTACTTTATACCATCAATCCAAAAACAGCAATGTTTGCTGCAATTTCAATATTTTTATATACAAGTATTTATACACCATTAAAAACAATGACTTCTTTGTCGGTTTTTGTTGGGGCATTTCCAGGGGCGATTCCGTTTATGCTGGGTTGGGTTGCTGCATCAGGGAATTTTGGTATTGAAGCGGGAACTCTATTCTTAATACAGTTTTTCTGGCAATTCCCTCACTTTTGGGCAATTGGTTGGTTTTTATTCGAAGATTATGAGAAAGCAGGCTTCTTTATGTTACCCACAGGCAAAAAAGATAAAGGAACGGCATTGCAAATCATATTATACACTGTTTGGTTAATTATTGCTTCGCTTTTGCCTGCATTAGGTTATACCGGACAATTATTTATTTCGCCTATTGCTGCCGTTTTAGTATTTTTGCTTGGACTTTGGATGCTTTTTTATTCGGCGCGTTTATACAAATTAAGAAGCGCAAAGGCGGCGAGAACATTAATGCTTGTAAGCGTTTCTTATATTACATTATTACAGTTGATTTATATATTTGATAAATTTTTAAGATAGTTATGGAAATGACAATGACAGCAGCGGAACACCAATCAAGAACAGCAAGATCCTACAAATTGTTGTTATTGTTCGCGATGATTAGTATGATTATGATGTTTGCAGGACTTACAAGCGCATTTGTAGTGAGTAAATCCAGAGCCGATTGGTTGAAAGATTTTCAATTACCAATGGCATTTTATTTTAGCACTGCAGTAATTATAGGATGCAGTATTACTTTTCATTTGGCGAAAAAAGCCATTCAAAAAGACAATCAAAGCGCAACAACTGCTTTTCTATTGGGAACTTTAGCATTAGGAGTTTTATTCGTAATATTGCAATTTGTCGGCTTTGGTCAGATCGTGGCAAATGGCTATTATTTTACGGGTGCCGAAAGTTCAATTACTACAACATTCCTTTATATTGTTACTGTTGTACACTTGATACACCTTGCTGGTGGATTAATTTCACTTTTAATAATTATTTTTAACCAATATAAACACAAATACAATTCATCTCAAACCCTTGGTATTGAGTTAGGTGCGATGTATTGGCACTTTCTTGATTTATTGTGGGTTTATTTATTTTTATTTTTATTTTTCTTTAAATAAGAAAAAATTGTAGATTTGAAAACTTTTTAACGAATGATTTTTTATGGGAACAGTTACAACTGAAAACAGTGTAGGAAAAACTTGGGATGGCGGAAATGAGCCAATGGGAGCAAGTTATGGTAAATTAATGATGTGGTTTTTTATCGTATCAGATGCTTTAACCTTCTCGGGATTTCTTGCAGCTTATGGTTTTTCAAGATTTAAATTTATTGAAACTTGGCCCTTGGCCGACGAAGTGTTTACCCACTTTCCATTTATGCATGGTGTTTCTGCACCTATGTATTATGTAGCATTTATGACTTTTATTTTGATTTTCTCCTCTGTAACAATGGTTCTTGCCGTTGATGCCGGACATCAATTAAACAAAAAGAAGGTTACTATTTATTTGTTTTTGACAATTATTGGAGGTTTAATCTTCGTAGGCTCTCAAGCTTGGGAATGGAAAAACTTCATAAAAGGGGAATATGGTGCAATTGAAACTAAAGGTGGAAGTTTACTTCAGTTTGTCGATAAAGACGGAAAGAGAGTAGCAATAGCCGAATTTGCAGCAAAATTGCCTGTAGAAAGAGAGCAATTGACACGAAATAAAGGAAGATGGTTTATGGAAGAAGCTACTTTGCCTACTTATACAGTAGAACAAGTTCAAGCAGGTTTCAAATCACATCCTGATTTATTGATTAGAACAGAGGTGATAACAGCGCAAAAACACAAAACAATTCTTTCTAGAAAAGAATCTGAATTGCGTTTAACTCAAGCAACTTTAGTTGTTGAAGGGGCTAATTTGACAAGAAATGAGTATGGTAGCAAATTGTTTGCTGACTTCTTTTTCTTTATAACAGGTTTTCACGGTTTTCACGTTTTTTCAGGTGTAGTTATCAATATCATCATCTTTTTTAATGTATTACTTGGAACTTACGAGAAAAGAAAAAGTTACGAAATGGTAGAAAAAGTGGGGCTATATTGGCACTTTGTCGATTTAGTTTGGGTATTTGTATTCACAGTTTTCTATCTAGTTTAATTTACAAAAAGTTATAATTATGTCACACGAACACGTTTCTAACGCAAAAAGAATTTGGACTGTTTTTGGTCTTTTATCAGCAATAACAATAGTTGAGGTTATCTTCGGGATCATAAAACCTGAATCATTACACCTCAATAGTTTCTTAGGTTTGTCCTTGTTAAATTGGATATTTATCATCCTAACATTAGTAAAAGCTTATTTTATTGTATATGCTTTTATGCACATGGAAGGGGAAAAATCAACTTTAAGAAACGCTGTTATTTGGCCTGTAATTTTCTTAGTAATTTATTTACTTTTCATTCTTTTGACTGAAGGAAATTACATTTATGGGGTTTTTAAATTTTCTACCATCAAGTGGAATTTTTAACAAGATATTAATTCAAAAAAAGGGTGCGCATTGCGTGCCTTTTTTTATTTTTGTACTTTAGATTTTGCTGCACTTATGAAAAAAAATATCGTCCTTTTTATCCTTTTTGTTTTACCCATCGTTGCGTATCTTTTTTTTGCATCCGGAATAAACAGTTTTACAAAATTGCCTATAATTACTCCGAAAGTAGCTGATTTTGGAAATTGGAAATCCTTGAAAAACGAAAAAGTCACTTTGAATGGCAAAATCACAATTCTCGGTTTTTCGGGATCCAATATTTTAAAAAATAGAGGTAATTTTTTCAATTTGAATGAAAAGATCTATCAGCAATACCATACTTTCAAGGATTTGCAATTTGTGGTTATTTGCCCTTTGGGTACAGAAGCAGATTCTCAGAAGATTGTTGATGCTTTAAGCGCCTTTACCGATGTTTCTCAGTGGCATTTTGTATTCACTACGCCAGACGAAATCAAAGCCTACTATGATCAGTTGAAACTTGTGGGTAAATTAGACTCCGATTTAGGAACTCCTAATGTTTATATCATTGACAAAGGAAGAAACTTGCGTGGAAGAAAAGAGAAAAAAGGTTACAAAGAAGGCTATAATACTTTTCATCTTGCTGATTTGAGCAATGAAATGTTAGATGATTTTAGGGTTATTCTTTATGAATACCGCGCCGCTCTCAAGAAAAACCACAATGCTACAAAAGAACTTTAAACTTTAGGAATAATGCTTAAAAATAAATCATATATAGGTATTTCATTTATTATTCTAGTCTTCGGAATCTACGCCATTCCTAAGATAATTGATAGATTACAAAATAATGAAGTCGTAAAAGGAGATCGATTAGACAAAGTTTCTAATTCATCAAAAGACAATGGAAGTCTGTTTAAAATGGGCTTAGCGCCAAAATTTGAATTAGTAAACCAAGACAATTTAAAGATCAACAATGCAACCTACAAAGACAAAGTGTATGTTTTGGAGTTTTTCTTTACAACTTGTCCTTCTATTTGTCCAAAAATGAATTTGAGCATGTTAGAACTTCAAAAGTCTTTTTTCGGGAATCCCAATTTTGGAATTGTATCCATTACAATTGATCCAGAACACGATACCGCTGCGGTTTTGAAAGAACACGCCAAATTATTGGGAGCTACCTCCTCAAATTGGAATTTCTTGACGGGCGATAAAACAATGATTTATGATTTGGCCAATAAAGGTTTCAATGAATATGTTGGTGAAAACCATAAGGTAAAAGGCGGATTCGAACACTCCGGATTATTTGCTCTGATTGACAAAAAAGGATACATTCGATGCCGAAATGATGATTATGGCAATCCAATTTTGTATTATGATGGTTTAGATAAAAAAGGAGTAAGAGACATTCAACAAGATATAGCAATTTTATTAAAAGAATAAAGATGGAAGATAATTCATTAGAACAAAAATTCAACAAGTATATAATATTAGTTTCAATAGCAATTCCTGTTGTGGTTGCTTTGCTTTTTAGTGTGAAACTAAAAGATTTTGGTATCAACGTAACACCACTTTCTTTTTTACCCCCTATTTATGCCACCATAAACGGAATTACCGCGGTTGTTTTAGTTGCTGCAGTTTTGGCAATCAAAAACGGAAAAAGAAAGCTTCATGAACAATTAATGACTTCGGCGATTGCACTTTCACTTGCGTTTTTAGTGATGTATGTAGCGTATCACATGACGACCGACGCTACAAAATTTGGAGGAGAAGGAATAATCAGACCCGTTTATTTTTTCATTTTGATATCACATATTATTTTGTCAATAGCGGTTATTCCGTTGGTCTTAATTACTTATGTACGCGCATTGGCTAACAAATTCGATAAGCATAAAAAAATAGCCAAAATTACATTTCCAATTTGGTTGTATGTTGCCATAACTGGTGTTGTTGTTTATTTAATGATTGCTCCTTATTATGTTAATTAAAAAAAGCCAAGAGTCAAGAGCCAAGAGTCAAGAGCCTAAATTCAAGAGTCAAAATTTATTTTTTGTTGTTTGTTTTTTGTTTTTCCAATTTTCAGCAAACGCCCAATGTGCC
>CAILTC010000040.1 GCA_903837025.1 uncultured Bacteroidota bacterium
TCACCGTCGTTTAGCATGACTTGTGCAATATTGTATAAAGATTGTTTTGCTCCTGTTGAAACTACGATTTGTGATGGTTTATAGTCTAATCCGTTGTCTCTTTTGAATTTGCGGCAAATGGCTTCTTTTAAGTCTAAATATCCATCTACTGGAGAGTAAGTACTGTAGTTATCATCGATTGCTTTTTTTGCAGCTTCTTTGATAAAATCTGGCGTGTTGAAATCGGGTTCACCCAAACTTAAACTGATAATATCTTTTCCTTGTAATTTTAATTCTCTGGCTAATGCAGCCATTGCCAATGTTTGAGATGTGGCTAGATTGTTGATTCTGTCTGAAAGCGGATTGTTCATTAAAATGTAATTTTGAGTTATAAAGTCTATTTGGTTTTTTGTTTGTTCTTGTAGAGAAGCAATGCAGTGCGTCTCTACGATGCGATTGGTTGTATTCCTAATTCTTTCAAATGTTTGAAATGTGCAATTATGGCACTTCGCATGGTTTTGTATTCATAATACGGCAGGTTGCATTCTTGCGCTGTTTCTTTTACGATTTTGGCAATTTTACCGTAATGGATATGGCTAATATTTGGAAAAATATGATGTTCGATTTGGTGATTTAAACCGCCAGTATACCAATTAACGATGAAGCTTTTTGGAGCAAAATTAACGGTTGTAAACAACTGATGAATTGCCCAAGTATTTTGAATTTCTCCATTTTCGTTCGGAATTGGATTTGTGGTTTCAACGGTGATATGTGCCAATTGAAATACGACACTCAGTATAAGTCCGGCTGTGTAGTGCATGATGAAAAAACCAATGAGTACTTTCCACCAAGTTACGCCAATTATCATTGGAAGGAATATCCAAACGGTGAAATATATTATTTTTGAAATTACCAAAGTTGTCCAAAGTATTTTCGGATTTCTAGGCTCTCCATAAGATAATTTCCGTTTTAAATATTCTTTCATCTGCCTGAAATCAGTGGTCAATGACCAGTTGAATGTCAATAAACCGTATAAAAATATGGAATAATACTGTTGAAAACGGTGAAAATTATGCCATTTTGCTTCTTTAGTAAAACGGATAATTCTTCCTGCATCAAGATCTTCATCGTGACCGTGGATATTGGTATAGGTATGGTGCAAAACATTGTGTTGTACCTGCCAGTTGTAAACGTTTCCGGCAAGGATATAAATGGTTCCTCCCATGAATTTATTAATCCAATTGATGTTAGAATATGAACCGTGATTGCCATCGTGCATTACATTCATTCCAACTCCTGCCATTCCTATTCCCATGACTATTGTCAAAAGAAGATGAGCCCATAATGGCAAATCAAGGGTTAGAATTAAAAAATAGGGCGCAAAAAAAAGCGCAAACATGATTATAGTTTTCAGATAAAGTTTCCAGTTACCTGTTTTTTGTATATTGTTTTCTTTGAAGTAGTTGTTTACTCGAGAGTTAAGGGTTCTGAAAAACTTTAGATTATCTTGCTTAGCAAATGTAGGCGTGATGTTGTTCATTGTTAGTTTTTAATAAGTTGCAAAGATAATTATTAAAAATTTTCAATCTGCAAAATTGAGTTAAATATTCAAAACTAAAAACTGTACTTTTGTTAAAATTTATAA
>CAILTC010000041.1 GCA_903837025.1 uncultured Bacteroidota bacterium
AAATCTTCCCTGTAATGCAAAGGCATTCGGCAAAATAACCAAGGTCCATTTTCTTTAGAATATCGGGTTATACCTTTCAGGAGACTTTTGCCGTAATCTTCTGTAAAATCAATAAGTAATATTATTTTATACATTAATTTAAATTTTAAGGTTATTTAATATGCAATCACCCTTTTTATTATTTACTTATGCTTGCTCTTTCAAACAGTAATTCGGGTTCATTTGTAGTGATGAAATCGAATCTATTTGAAATTAGCCAGTCCATATCAGCGGGATCATTTACTGTCCATGCGTTTAAGGTAATAGTGTTGTTTTTAGCTTCTTTTATCCATTCCGGATGCTCTTTGAAAGAAGGAAAGTAATAATCGGCGCCACTAATTCCGTCTTTTTTTAATTGTTCAATAGGTTTGTCATCCTCTAAATACTGTAGGTCAGCTTTAGGATTTAACCCCCTTATTTTTTTTAGAATGTCATAATCGAAGCTAATAAATAAAACCATTTCCTGTGCATTAAGTTTCTGGAATAATTGAATTGTTTTTGTAGCAATACGAATTCCTCGTTCTTTACTAATTCCAGATGGTTTTATTTCGCAAACTAATCGAGTAGCATTGTTATTTTTTATACCTGCAGAAATGTACTCTTTTAAAGTGGGAAGATTTTCTCCATTCGATAATTTGAAAACGGATAAATCAGAATAGCTTGTCTTTTCTATTTCTAGATTATTGTAATGGGGATCATGATTTATAACCAATGAATCGTCAGCCGTCATTCGAACATCAAATTCTGATCCGGCACATTTTAATTCTATAGCATGCTGAAGCGAGGCAATAGAGTTTTGTGGAAGATTGTTTTTCTTCCACGCGCCACGGTGTGCAATTACTGGGTTGTTATTGAAAATCGTAGTGCGGGCATTCTTTTTTGATAATGAAGAACAACTCATCATTAAAATAATCATTAGCAATAGATAGCTCTTTTTCATCTGTAAATTGTATAAATTAAGCGATATATTTTAGTCTAATGAATACGTTTGATTGTCGATGTTCCAACCCGAAATTACTAGTTTTGACTTGTTTTTAAGCACTAAATCCTTTGGAATACTACATTTAATTGTTCGTTTTTCATTTGGCAAAATACTAATATAATTGTCATCCCAAAAAGCAGGATAAATCGAATGAGATAAATTGTCAGTTACATTCAAATGAATGAAAAATGCTGTTTTCGAATTGGTGTTGGTCAATGTAACACTAATTTCTCTTTTGTTACCAATTGTTTTTGTAGAATAAACTGTAACAATCCCCGATTTCGGTAAATCATTTAGTTTACTAAAATCGGCATATTCTTTTAATGGAGTATTTCCCCAAAACGATTTTTCCCAATCAAAAACATCCTTTTTATTGGATAACCAATAAAAATTAGAAGCGATTTGGGTTCCTTTTTTATTGAATAATTTTAAGTCAAGAAAGACGCCTTCGGGAAAAGAATCCATTTTATAAATAGATTTTGAAGTAATGGAATTACTGTCAAATGATACGGTTTCTTTCTTTAATAAATTAGAATTAAAGTCGTAAACGGTAATTTGTGCTTTTAGATTTTTCTCTGAATTTAAAGATTCATTGACAGCAAAAATTTCATTTTTAGAATAATCATAAATCAATTGATTGCTGTTATTTGCTTTTCGAGTTGCATAATAACCCGAAGTTGGCAACAAATAGTAATCGTATAATTGCCAATAAAAAGAAGGCCAAGCCGAATTAAGCATCCATTGAATAATTCCTGTAGAAACTGGGATTCTAGCTCTAAATCCTTCGAACATTCCGCTCATGGCTTCGTATCCGAGTACATCCGATTTTAGTAAATATTCGTTTAAATCTTTCGGTTTTCCGTATCGATTGTCAATCATCGATGTGTTAACATTCAGATTTTGAAAAGCAACAAGCGAATGGGTGCAATGAAAATACCAGGCTGAATTAATGGGCCATAACTTGTCTTCGGGAATCATTTTTTTGATGCTTTCTAAAGGTGGAATTTGAGCTCCTGGCGATGTTTCGGTATTAAAACCAAAGGCGCCACCATGCTTGGTATCTTCAAACCAATAATTAGGCGAAACATATTCATAAGGACCATTCATTTTTACACCAACCGGACCGCTAACTTCACTTGTTCGTGTTCCTGCAGTTAGTAAATATGGTCGGTTGTCTATTTTTGCTATTAAGTTTTTATATTTAATTTCTAATTCAGGTTTTGGTAATTTATCACTTCCTAAAAACCACACAAAAATACTTGGATGATTTCGTAGCCATAAAATCTGATCGGTTAAGGATTCAAGTGCAAGATTCACATCGGCATCGGTTTGAATGCCGCCATAAGCATCACATGGTTTTTCTAAATATTCTATCCATTCCCATTGACAACTCCAGCCTACCATGGCCATAATTCCGTATTTATCGCATAAATCATAAATCTCTTGAGATGTTCCCCAAATACTTTCGAAACGCAAAGTATTCAGATTCATGTGTTTTACATATTGCAGTTGAGTGTCTAGACTTTGGTTGGTATCTCGAAGGAAAATATCGTCTGTCCAACCAGCGCCTTTTATTAGTATTTTCTTCCCGTTGAGAATAAATCCTTTGTGCCCTTCGGGAGTAAAATAGGTTTCGATTTCTCGAATGCCAAAAGTGATTTCATCTGAATCGCTTATGGTTTTTTCCGTTTCAAAACGAAGTGAAAGCTTATGTAAATTGGGCTTTCCAAGATTGTTGCACCACCAAATTTTTGGATTTTTAATGTATAAAGAAGCAATTTCTTTCGAAGTTAAAGATAAATCTCTGGTTTCGTTTGGATTTAAATTTACGGGATAACGAAATTCATTCGCGCCAATTTTACCAACTAATGTTCCCGAAACAGTTTCTGAAGTGTAATTTTTGACTTCCGTTTTTACGGTCAGCCAAGCTTCTTTTAGTGTTGCGGTATTTACTTTAGATTGAACAGCGGTATATTTCAATCCCACTTTTCCATCAATTTCAACATAAACGGGACGCCAAATCCCCATATTTTCGTCTATTGGTCTTGGGTTCCAATCTACAAAGCCAATATTAAAATCGCCAGGTTGAGCACGGAATATTTCAACAGCGAGACAATTTACTTTCTTTTTGGCTATAGCCGATATGTTAAAAATGAATTGTCTGAATGTGCCAAAAACTTGGTTACGTGAAGCGATTAATTTTCCATTAAGCCAGATATTAGCATAGTAATTTATTCCATCAAAATGAAGGTTGATGGTGTTCTCCGGAAGTATAGTTGGTAAATCAAATTCGGTTTTATACCACCAAGAATCATTAAATTGTGTCTTGTCTAAATCCTTATAATTGGTGCCTACAAAAATATCTTTGTACAGGCCATTAGCTGTCAAAACGCCCATTACGGTTGACGGTACGCTTGCTCTATACCAATTTTCAGTATTTTTTTCGGTTGAAGATAGCTTAGCTCCGTCACTCAAAATTTTGCTGCTTCGCTCTACTTTCCAGTTTTCTTTTAATAAAATCCTTGTTGAAATATTCGGTTTTGTTCCTGCAAAAGGAAGTTGTGAAAACATAATTGTTAGAAGCAGAATAATTGTTTTTGATAATTTTTTCATGTTATTTTCTAAATTATTTTTTTTCAATTTTTAGAGTTACTCAATTGGGAATTAGTAGGTAATAACAAAAATACATTAAATTAATTTACAGTAATTATGTAGCTAATTGTTTTGATTCATCTTGTTTTATTTTAAAAATCCTTGCAGGTTTATGTTAAACGTGCAAGGAGGGTCTAATTAAAAAGCTAACCAAAACTTTTTAGAAATAATATCTTTTAAATGCTTCCATTGCGGTGTATTCGGCAAGTCCCAAAGCATTGTATTTATCGGCTGTATTTTTTGTTCTTTCTTCGACTCTAACCCAGAATTCTCTTGAATCTTCGCCTTGAAACATTACATTGTCTTTTTGAGATTGGTGGTAAAAGATGGATTTTCGTTTCTTTAATACCTGGTCTTCACTCATAGGAACTGCCATTTCTATTTCGTGTGGTTCCCATTCGTGCCATGCTCCGCGATATAACCAAACCCAGCAATCGTTGATGAAAGCTTCGTTTTTTAAGTTTTCTATTGATGCAAAAATAGCATCCAAACAAACTTTATGCGTTCCGTGTGGATCGGCCAAATCTCCCGCAGCAAAAATTTGTTGTGGTTTTATATCTGAAATCAATTCGCTTACAATTTCAATGTCTTTCGTTCCGAGATTATTTTTTTTGACGGTTCCAGTTTCATAAAAGGGGAGGTCTAAGAAGTGAACTTGTTTATCCGGTAGCCCTAAAAATCGAGTAGCACCTAAGGATTCTTTTCTTCTTATTTGCCCCTTAATTTTGCGAATGGTTAATTCGTCGGTTTTACTAATTTTCCGAGTTTGTAAAGCGGAAATTATATTTTTTATAGTTTCGTTATTTTCGTCGGCAATTTCAAGTGCAACTTCGGCATAACGCAAGGCTTCTCCATCAGATACGGCAATATTTCCGGAGGTTTGATAGGCAACATGCACTTCGTGACCTTGTTCTATCAATCGGTCAAATGTTCCTCCCATCGAAATCACATCATCATCCGGATGTGGACTAAAAATTATGACTTTTTTTTTGGCTGGCAAAGCTCTTTCGGGTCTATTGCTATCATCGGCATTCGGTTTTCCTCCTGGCCATCCCGTAATTGTATGTTGCAATTTGTTGAACATTTTTATATTCAAGTCATAAGCTGAACCTTCTTCGGCAAGCAATCCTGACATTCCATTGTCATTATAATCCTTGTCGTTTAGTTTCAACACTGGTTTTTCGGTTTTTCCGCAAAGCCACACAATTGCTTTACTTCTTAGCTCTTCGGTCCAAATACAAGAGGAAACGAGCCAAGGCGTTTTTATTCGGGTCAATTCTGAGGAGGCTTCTTTATCTAAAACAAATGTGGTGTTAGTATGTATTTGTAAGTAGGTTGCAGGAACGTGTGACGAAATCTCACCTTCAATTGTTTCTTTAATAATTGAAGCTTTGTTTTCTCCCCATGCCAAAAGCACAATTCTCTTTGCTCTTTTTATGGTGCCAATTCCCATTGTAATTGCTCTACGAGGAACATTATTTATTCCTAAAAAAGATTCAGCAGCATCGGCTCTTGTGATGTGGTTTAGCGTGATGCTTCTTGTTCCTGAATTAGAGTGGGAGCCTGGTTCGTTAAACCCGATATGTCCTGTTCGACCTATTCCTAGTAATTGAAAATCTAATCCTCCAGCTTTCAAAATTGCCGCTTCATACTCTAAACAATATTGATCTAAATTTTCTTGGGCAATCATTCCGTTAGGAATATGAATGTTTTCGGGTTTTATATCGATATGCTTAAAAAGATTTTCATGCATAAAATAATGGTAGCTTTCAATATTGTCTTTTTCCATTGGATAATACTCATCAAGATTGAAAGTAATCACGTTCTTGAAACTCAATCCTTCTTCTTGATAAAAACGAATTAACTCATCATAGACTTTGATCGGCGAAGATCCTGTAGCAAGTCCTAAAATAAAATTTTCATTTTTGGATTGTTTTTCTCTAATTAAACTAGCGATTTCTTTGGCTACAGTTTTAGAAGCAATTTCTGAAGATTGAAAAATGGTGTTATGAATTTTCTCAAATCTTGTTTCTTCAAACTGTCCTGGCTCTTTGTGTGAAATGGATACAATGTTAGAATCTTGATTTTGCATTTTGTTGAAAGTATATTATTGATTAGTTGTTGGTACAAATCTATTTCTTAAAGCAAATATAGGATTAGGAATATGCGTATTATATTCTTCAAATCACGCAAATATTGAAATATGGAATTCCATCAAATTTAAGTAAATACTGCTACATTATAGATTGAAAACAAAAAAAGTGCGAGGATTATCCCCGCACTTTTAGAGTGTTCTTTTATTTATAAAATGATTATTTTACCATTTTATAGATAACGGCATCTGTAACGTTTTTCCAATTGTCAGTTCGGAAAGAATCTGCTGGAAATCCTTCTTTATTATAGAGATTATTGTCGCTTGCATCATCAGCCCATCCAAAATGGATTGCTACAGGATTTGGCACTTTTTCACTATAGATTACCACTTTGTCATTGATGATTTGAGCTTTGGCATAATAAAAAACGGTGTCTTCTCCCGCAATTTCAAACCCTTTTACATAACCATATTTATCGGTTGTTGATAATCCTGAGCCTAAATTATCAAAGGAAACTACAATTTTATTTCCTTGAATTTCCATTGATTTGAAGGTAGGTCCGATACAAATATTATTTTGTTTGTAAACATTTTTCAACGCAATTGCTGCCAAACGTTTTCCTACATCTTGTTTGTTCGTGGGATGTATATTTGTTGGATTACCAATATCTGTTGTGATGCACATTCCTGTATTTGGCAGTTTCAAGGCTTGGCTTTGTGCTTCTCGAAGTTCGGCCCACATACTTCCATTATTGCTAGTTCCATTGGTTTCATTAAAACTAGAAATCTGAACAAAATAGAAAGGAAAATCGCCTTGATTCCATTTTTTTCTCCAATCGTTTATTAAAACCGGGAATGCTTTTTTGTATTGCTGTGCTCTTGACGCATTACTTTCGCCTTGGTACCATAAAACACCTTCGAAAGCATAAGGTATCAAAGGGTTTACCATTGCGTTGTATAATAAAGAAGGATAACTATTCGGGCCAATATCGCTTTTTATTGACTCAACCTGGTATTTCCATTTCCCTTTTAGCGGAATGATTTTATCGCCAATTGTAATTTTGAAATCATCTGATTCGCCATAAATTCCACCATTTCCGCCGTCATCAACCACACGAATCGAAATGACATTATTGCCTTCTTTTACTATTCCTGCCGGAATAGTATATTTTCTTTTTGCATCCCAATTATTATTTCGGCCAACTTCTACACCGTTTACATAAGTGATGTCTTCATCATCAATTTTTGACAATTCAATAGTTCCTGTTTTTCCGGCTTCGTTTGCTGAAAGGGTGATTTTTTTTCGCAACCAAACTACACCGTCAAATTCGCCTAAAGCCTGACTTTCCCATACTTCGGGTTCATTGAGTTGAGGCCAAGTCGAATCATCGAATCCGAATTCTTTATAGGTTCCTGTAATTGCAGGATTTATTTTTGAACCCTGAAGGGTTTCTACTCTTTTTGAGATTGAATTGTTGAATACTTTCGAAATAGAATCGAGATTAACGTTTGGCATGCCAGCAATCATTTCCTTGAATTCTTCGCTGCTTTCAAATCCATTTCGGCTTGTCCAAGTTTCCGAAACTGTTCCGCCCCAAGAAGTGTGAATTAATCCAATTGGGATTTTTAATTCGGAGTATATTTTTTTGGCAAAAAAATAACCAACAGCTGTAAAATTACTTACGGTAGCTTTATTGCAAATTTCCCATTTCCCAGCTTTTACATCGTTTTTTGGAATCGAACTAATGTCTCTTGAAATAGTAAATTGTCGAATAAAAGGATAATTTGCTTCTTTTATTTCTTTTTCGGCATTGTCGGCTTGACTCACCCTAAATTCCATGTTCGATTGTCCGCTGCAAATCCATACCTCACCAACCAAAACATTTTTTATAACAATTTTATTACTTCCTTTAATGGATAATTCATAAGGACCTCCAGCATTTTCGACTTCTAATCGAATCATCCATTTTCCGTTTTTGTCGGCTTTTGTGTTTTTTGTCTGCTTGTTGAATTTGATTTCAATTTTTTCATTGGCATCAGCCCAACCCCAAATCGGAATCAGTTTATTTCTTTGTAAAACCATGTCATCGGCAAATATTTTTGGCAAACGCACCGTTGCATTAGTAAAAAAACTGATAGATAAGAATAGGAATAATAATTGTTTTTTCATTTTTTAAAAAGTGGGTTAGGATTAGAAAATTTAATTGTATTATCCGTGAACGGTTTCTTTTTTTCCGTAGTTGGTGATGAGTTCGCCTTCAAAATCGATCCATTCTTGCCAACGTTTATCTACATTGACTTTTTCAGAATATTTTCTGGCAAAACGCAAAAAGGTGGTATAATGTCCGGCTTCACTGATCATTAATTCCTTGTAAAACGCAGCCAATTCTTTATCTTCAATGTTTTGGGATAATACTTTAAATCTTTCGCAACTTCGGGCTTCAATCATTGCCGAGAAAAGTAAACGGTCTATAAAAGCATCATTACGGCTTCCGTCTTTTTTCAAAAACTTAAAAAGTTCATTCACATAATCGTCTTTTCGTTCTCTTCCTAAAGTTAGTCCGCGTTCTTTGATGATGTTGTGCACCATTTGAAAATGCTCAATTTCTTCTTTGGCAATTACCAATAAATCGGTAACTAGATCGACGTGTTCCGAATTATAAGTGATGATGGTAATGATATTTGTGGCTGCTTTTTGTTCGCACCAAGCGTGATCGGTCAAGATTTCTTCAATGTTCGATTCAACGATGTTTACCCATTTTGGGTCGGTGGCTAATTTTAATCCTAACATTTTTCTGTATTTATAGCAATTGAATGGTAAAAATACAGTTTTTATTTGTTGTAGAATGAATTGATTTGCGGTTTTATTTTCCTTATTTTGCATCCTAAATAAGTAGTTTATGATGGCTAATCAGCGTGTTTTAATTATTGGATTTGTTTGGCCAGAACCTAATTCTTCGGCGGCAGGAGGGAGGATGGTTCAATTAATTACTGTTTTTAAGGAACAGGGTTTCGAGGTGACTTTTGCCAGTTCTGCTTCGGATAGTGATTATAGTATTGATTTAGAATCTTTGGCTGTAGCCAAAAAATCGATTGCCTTAAATTGTTCTAGTTTTGATGTTTTTGTGAAGGAATTAAATCCGACTATTGTGTTGTTTGATCGCTTTATGATCGAAGAGCAATATGGTTGGCGTGTTGCCGAAAATTGTCCGGATGCCTTACGATTATTAGATACTGAAGATTTGCATTGTTTGCGTTTGGCACGCCAAAAAGCATTCAAAGAAAACAGAAAATTTACCACAGACGATTTGTTGGTTGAAGAGGTAGCCAAACGAGAAATCGCCAGTATTTTGCGTTGTGATATTTCATTGATGATTTCCGAATTTGAAATGGAATTATTGAAAACCGTTTTCAAAATAGATAGCCAATTAGTGTATTATTTGCCTTTACTGTTAGATTCAATTGACGATTCAACAATTCAAAATTTGCCTTCATTCCAAGACCGCAAAAACTTTGTTTTTATTGGGAACTTTCTTCATGAGCCCAATTGGAATGCCGTTCAATATCTAAAAGAAACGATTTGGCCATTGATAAGAAAGAAAATTCCAGAAGCTATTTTGCAAATTTATGGAGCCTATCCTTCGCAAAAAGTATTGCAATTACATAAGCCAGGAGAGGGGTTTTGTATTATGGGGCGAGCCAATGATGCCCAGGAAGTTGTTAGAAATGCACGAATCGTCCTTGCTCCTTTGCGTTTTGGTGCAGGAATAAAAGGAAAGCTGGTCGAAGCCATGCAATGCGGAACTCCTAGTGTTACGACAACTATTGGTGCCGAATCGATGTGTGGAGATTTACCATGGAATGGCTTTATTACTGATGATGCCCAAGTTTTTGCTGATAAATCGGTAGAATTATATTTAGATGAAACCCTTTGGCTAAAAGCCCAAGAAAATGGTTTTCGAATCGTAGAAAAACGTTATCTGAAATCCTTATTTGCAGATGGATTTTTGGAGCATATTTTAAAAACACAAACTAATTTTCGACAACATCGATTAGACAATTTTATGGGGTCACTATTGCAACATCACACTTTGAATAGCACCAAATATATGTCGCGATGGATTGAGGCTAAGAATAGGAAAGATTAAAGGGGAGTAAAGAGAAATTATTTATCTAAATAATGTCCCATTGCCGAAACGACTAATACGGTTACAATCTCTTCTTTTACTTCATAAATAATGCGGTCTTTGTTATTTATTCTTCTTGACCAAAGTCCTTTTAGATTATGCTTTAATTCTTCGGGTTGGCCTTCGCCAGTGTAGGGATGTTCTTGTAATTCGTTAAGAATTGTAAAAATCTTTTTGATAGAGGCTTTGTTTCCCGCTTTTTTATGTTGAGACAAATCTTTTTCAGCAGTTAGATTAATGATTACTTTAAACTTTCCCATAGTTCCTCAACGCTATTCATTAGCTTCCCTTTTTCTATTCTTGCTTTATTTATTTTGGCTACAAATTCAGGATTGTAAGGGCTTTTATCGTTTGTCTCAACAAGTTCAATCTCCTTTTTTTCTTCATAAAAAACTTTAGCAAGAGCTAAAAATGCTTTTCCTTTTTTTGTTTTTTCGTCTATTTTTAAAGTGATTGTTGTCATAACATTTATTTTTACAAAACAAATATACAAAAAAAAGAAATTCGATTGAACGGCTTTTTGGGTGCCTTATTGCAACATCACACTTTGAATAGCACCAAGTGTTTGTCGAAGTAGATTGAAGCGAAGAATAAATCAATTTGTTAAAAAAAGTGTTTTTGCTTTGTTGCTCGGAATGACAAAAAGAGTCTGAGCAACTAATGAGATTCTTCCTCTGTTAGACACGAGCAGAGTAGACTGGCAAAGCAATGACAATATAGCGTTCCTCGGACATTAGCGAAACAAACCGCCGAATCAACTAATCATATCACCACTTTTATTTATTCCAGTAGCACCATTCTCCTTGGGAGAGGGGTCAGGGGGTGAGGATCCTACCACAATTTTACAATTACCCCAGTTACAAACTAAGAGTATATTCATGTAAAACTAAAAAGAGGTTTAACCTATTGGCTAAACCTCTTTTTTATAAAAATTAATTTTAATCTTATTTAGATTATTTACTCATAACGCTTTTTTTGTTTTTTACAAAAAAGTACGCTCCTATTAAACAACCTCCTAGAACACCTAACCAAATATCTTGGTCAATAGGAACTTGGTCATTTACATTATTACTATCAACACCAGGATTGTTGGGATTGTCTGGTGCTCCTTGCGAAAACATAGGGCTGCTAACTAGCATTAAAATCAAGATGCTTGATAGTGTTGCTATTTTTTTTAAATTTAAAGTTTTCATTAATACGATTATTTTATGATTAATTTTTTAGTTTCCACTTTACCATCAACTGTTATTTTCAAGAAATATACTCCTTTGTTTAGAGAATTTGTTGGGTTAACCGCTATTGATCCGTCGTTAGAGAATGTTGTGTTTACATTGTAAACCGCTTGACCTATTGTATTTACAATACTCAAGTTGGCTGTTTTACCATTAAAATCTTGGTTGGCTTTAACTGTAAATTTATTGTCAATAACTGGGTTAGGATAAACTGTAAATTTGTTTATACTATTTGAAATTGTATTTAAAGGTGTTGCAGTTTTAAATACAATTTTGAAACGATCTGCTGCAGTACTTGCAGGAACTGTAGTATCTACAGTATAACTATATGAATTTACTTGATTGTTTGTTAATGGTGTTTCTTTAGCAGCATAAGTATCTACTAAAATAGCATTTAGTGTATCAAAATTAGAAACATCAAATTTTAACGTATAAGCAGTAGAACGATATTGGCTAATGTTCAAAGGAATTTCGTCATTTACAGCCGGTATATTTCTTTTGTCGATAGCCATACTAGTAGCTGCGTTTTTTGCAGCAAAAGTTTCGTCCGGATTTCCTGTTGGTTTTTTGGTATCTTCAGCTACAATAGCATTATTGTAAGAGTCAGAGAAACCAAGAATAAAACCATCTAATCCCTTGGTTGTATCTGCAGTATTATAAACAGTCCCTCTTATCAAAGAATTAGTGTTTTTAGATTGTGCTTTACGGAACATCGGTATATAAGTATTATCCGTTGTAAGCTTATCACTTTCGTTGAAAACTAATTTTGGACTACTGCCCTTGGTTGTTACAAAGAAAGCTTGATTGGGTTGTAATGTTGCACTTGCATAAGAGGTTAAGCTTGAAGGATCGGTATCTCCCTGAATAGTATTAGATGACAATTCAAAATCATAAGTTACATAAGCTCCATGATTAGATACTGTTGGATCAAAAACCGTGTAGGATGTTCCTAAATCAGCCCATTTAGCAGGGTCTGCATACAAATTAGCTAAATTTATTGGCGCTTGGTATGGATTTCCAACATAATTAAATGAATCTAGAGTTGTACTCAAGCTAGGTGTAACAACGCCAGCTGTAATGGTTCCTGTACTTAGTAAAGTAGTTTCCGTTGGAGTAATGCTATTCAAGGCTAAATCTACTGTTCGGTCTCCTCGCACCATCAATAAATAAGGAGTTCCGGCAGTTAATATTTCTGTTTTAGTATCCAAAACAGGAATCCAGCCATTATTATACTTGTAAAGACTTGGATTCCCAGAACGGGTGTAGTCTAAACCAGTACTATTCACTTGACCCAATTGAGCATCGGTACTTACTGCACCTGTAATTTGCGTTCCAAAACCTGCGGCAGCACCATTGTAGTATATGGTTTCAGAAGGAGTTTGTATTCCTACATTGTAGGTGCCATCTCCATTATCTGTTAGAATTACAGTATTGGCGGCTACTTTTCCTCCTGCAGCAATCTTTTGACCCACTTGCAAGGCAGTACCTAAAGTAAATGTATCTGCTGTAAGCACATTATCTACTATAGTACCTGTGAATTGTGCTTCAATAGTTGTTGAATTTATATTTATATCATGATAAGCTGTCATAGCTACTGAAGAAGCATTTTGAGAAGCAATAATTAATGTATAATTAGGAGCATTTGTGATATCACTAATAGTAGTATTAGCAGGAATAAAACTTCCCGAGATGTGTTGTCCTACTACTAGTGGTGTGCTTGGGTTGGATGTTGTCAAAATATTTCCTAATATAGTACCCGTTAGCGAAGCCGTAGATCCACCCATTTGCCAGTTATCAAAAATACTTCCTAATTTCACTCCGTTTCCATCGGTATTAATTGCATCACCATTTACAGAGGATGACAAAGGTCTATACGCCCTATTACCTGCTGGTATGTAACGCTCTATATTGACATTTCCTATGATTCCACATATGGAGGTATCTGGAATTTCTCCCACAAATGCAGTTGAATTTCCATCGCTCTTAAATGTCACATTACCATTAGATACTAAATGGCCTTGAATAAAGTAAACCGTATTTTTTATGTTTAAAGGGTTGTCTATAATCACATTTAATGGACTTCCTGAAGTAGCATTATAGGCAGTTCCACCAACAATAAAGTTGTTGACAACATTAGTAACACCTGGAGTAGTTTGGTCAAATTTCATATTGCTATTAGCATCTCCCGCATAGGTAATATTTGATGACGCAGAACTTCGAATGCTTCCATAATTACCTCCGCTAGTTCCATAAGAATAACGACTATTAAGAATAAGATTTTTGCTATTCAAATCTAAGATTACACCACTATTAATAATTAAACTTACATAAATCGTTGTGGATGCATCTAATGTTTTAACCCCTGATCCAGATAAAACTAAATTTTTATAACCAACGGTAGGACTTGTTATATTTTGTTGGGTACCTACATATTCTATTATGCTAGTAGGATTCAAACTGTAACTGGCATATTTTGGAAGTTTTGAAGTACCCCCAATTTGTAACTTACATCCTGCTGCTATGGCAAGTAAACTTAAACCATCATCTGTTCCTGAAGGATTATAACTTGTATTCCAATTTCCTCCAAAACTAGTGGTTCCGCTTACGATATTGGTACTTTGAGCACAAAAACCAGATGGGATTGTTATCGTTTTGCCAGATCCTGGATTCAAATTGACAGTATTAAAAACATAAGATAATATAGCATCTGTTGATGGGGATGTAGTAAATACTGGTAATACAGGTATTACAGTACCATTATCTGCATCGTTTCCTGTAAATTCAAAAGTACATAGTGTATTTCTTCCTGCTATTACAGAGGTATTCACCCCAGTTCCAGTTCCCATAACTAGCTTAGCGCAAGTTACCTTTGCAGAGGATACCATAGTAAGGGTTCCCTTAGGACTTGTAGTATTATTAACAGTACCAACAGTTATCGTTCCTGAACATCTTATTTCGCTTGAAACAGGCGTTCCTGTAATAAATGTTATGTTTCCTGAATTTAAAACAATAGAACTACAGGTTAAGACGGATAAAGCTTGAATACTTAAAGTTCCAGTAGCTACCGTTAAAGTGGTACATGACGTAGGCCCTGTTATACTCGTATTTCCAGTCACACTCATTGCTCCTGAACTAGCTATTGATCCAGTACTTGTGGACGTTAAAGTTCCACCTGACGCCACAGTTATACTAGAAGCACTAATTGATGAAGCACCTCCTGGATTTAAAGCTCCAAATCCATTAATAGCTATTGCACCGGTAGTTAACGAACCAGCTAAAGTTATAGTACCTACATTTCCACTAGTACCAGCTACAGTTACACTCGTACTAGCAGTTAAAGATCCAGTACTTGTAGAATTATAACTTGAATTAGCCCCACTTAAAGTTAAAGTTGTACAACTTACTGTTGAAGTACCTGCTGGACTTAAAGTTCCATATAGACCAATAGCTATTGCACCAGAACAAGTTAATGTTCCTGTACCAGCTATGCTTAAAACACCAGTATTTCCACCCCCTGAAGCACCACTTATAGTCAATGTACTACAAACTGCAGCAAATCCTGTTCCGATAGTAATCGTTTTAGTTGATGGTATTGTAACTGTTGCTGTGTTTAATTTTGGATAATCAGTACTAATATTAGCAGTACCTCCAATTGTATGAGACCATTTTGTTCCATCATTCCAGTTTCCAGTTCCTACTGCATAAAAAGCGTTTGGATCCGGTGCTGGTAAAGCACTCGCATATTGCGAAAATCCAAAAATCAGGAGCAACAGTATCAAACTGTGTCCTTTCTTGTACGTAAAATTTAATTTCATATGTAAAAAATGTATTAAGTTAAAAATGGGGTTTTTGGGGTTTGTTTTCGGGGATTTAAAGCTTGATTATAAGATTCAAATTTCAGCAAAATTAATAAATGTTTTTTTTATTTTAATTTACTAAAGCTTTTTTTTTGTCCTAAATAGGTAAAAACAGGACATATTTTTATTTTATTTTTTCAGGACACTATTTATTTTCTATATTTGTGATGGTAATTTGTAAACCCCAAATTTATGATCCTTTTTTTGTCGCTTTTTATTATTTTTATTTCCGTGTTATTGGTGGTAAATAACTGGAAATCAGATAGAAATGTGCTTTTTTTAGCATCCTTATTTGTTATTTTGGCTATTTATGCGCTAGCCTATTATACAGTGGTTTACAGTAAATCGGTATTTTGGACAGTAATTTTTTATAATAATTTCATGCCTTTGATGTTATTATTAGGTCCTTTTTTGTTTTTTTATATCCGAGGCGTTCTAATCCCTAAAAAAAGAATGGTATGGAGTGATTTACCTCATTTTATACCTTTTCTAATCAACTTCATCGCAATAATTCCTTATTATTTTACTTCCTATAGTTACAAAGAGCACATCGCACAAAAAATCATTGCCAATGTAAATTTGCTTTTAATTTATAGAGTTAATATCCTATTCGGTCCGGCGGTTAATTTATTGATGCGTCCGATCTGCTTTATGATTTATATCTTTTATTCTTTTTATTTTATCTGCAGTTTTTTAAAGAGGAAAAGTAAAAAAAAGGAAATACCGTTCCGGGATTTATTGGTTCGACATAAATGGATTTTTGTTTTATTGTCGGTTTTATTTCTCTTGATTGGTAGTTTTTTTATTGGTAGTTACATTTTTGTCCGAAGTCTTTCGTATCATGATGCCTTGTCATACAGATGGTGTTTTCTGGTAACGGAGTTTTCATTTATTGTAATTTCTTTGAGTTTGTTGTTTTTTCCTAATATCTTATATGGAATTTCTAATCCTGTTAAAGAGTCAAAAAGGAGAAAGGTAATTCCAATTTACGACCCAGTAGAGACTACTGTTTTTCACCTATATGACGATGATTTTACTATTGTTGTAAATAAAAACGATCCGTTTTATGATTTAGCATGTACAATTATGAATTATTATAAAACGGAAAAGCCGTATTTAAAACCGAAATACTCAAGTAGTGATTTGGCATTTGAATTAAGTGTTGCCGAAAATCATATTTTATATTGCTTTAATACTGTTTTTAAAATTAGCTTTATCAAATTGAGAAATTTTTTACGAATAGCTCATGCAAAAGAGTTGTTGGAAAATAATACACACGGAAAATTCACAATTGATGCTATTAGTCAAAATTCAGGTTTTCCGACACGTTCTAATTTTTATGCCGCATTCAAAAAAATAGAGGGTTGTTCGCCAACAGATTATTTAAAATCTATTGCAGTTGAGAATTAGATTATCCTCACCTCCAGCATTGTCTAAAAGTAGAGGATGTAATTTGGATTAAATAGAAAATTAGTGATTTTGTAACTACATAGATTGTAAAATAGGATGGGGATTTTGTAGGGAATTGTTACAATTGTCCATTTTTTTTAGGCCTATTTGTATTGTATTTA
Organism: uncultured Bacteroidota bacterium; assembly: GCA_903837025.1. Taxonomy (GTDB): domain Bacteria; phylum Bacteroidota; class Bacteroidia; order Flavobacteriales; family Flavobacteriaceae; genus Flavobacterium. Next base: position 16,613 of record CAILTC010000041.1, read on the forward strand.
TCTATAGATGTTATTCATGTTTGAGTGTTTTTGAGGTCTCTTTTTTTTAAAATATTTTATATCTTTGTAATTAGTAAACTTACACTATTATGGCAACAATAACTTTATCTTATAACGCTCGTAACATTATTGCAAAAAAGACAATTGCTTTCATACTTTCGCTGGGTGTTTTTAAAACTATTACTAAAACTGCAATAGATTTGTCATTGGAAGAAGTGGAAAAAGGATATGTTACGACCCATGTTAGCGCAGCACAATATTTCCAAAATCTTAAAGATTGATGTATATTGTAAAAACAACAAGACAATTTGATAAAGAAGTAAAGCTTTGTAAAAAAAGAGGTTACGATATTTCAAAATTAGAAGTTGTAGTTTCAATTTTAGAAAAGACAGGAACACTACCTTCAAAATATAGACCGCATAAATTATCTGGGGATTATGAGCATTGCT
>CAILTC010000042.1 GCA_903837025.1 uncultured Bacteroidota bacterium
CCGTAAAGCGTAATAAGTGAGGATTGGTGTCTTCTTTTTCCGTTAATTAATACCTCAGTTTGTTCCGGTCCCATTCCTCTTAAAGAAGCTGGATCTACGTGATCGGCTCCGTCCGAACCAGATTGTTTGTTAGCATTAAATGAAGGAGCAACATATTGCAGTAATTGATTGATTTCAATTTTACCACTTTGTGTTGTTAATTCTTTCATGCTAATAATATCAATAGGAACGGCCGAGTTTACAACGGTTCTTTTGGTATTTCTAGATCCTACAATTTGAATCTCTTTTAATTCTTGCCCGCCAGAAGTCAAAACAACATCTATTTTGGTAGCATTACCTACTTTTTTTTCTACATTTAAAAAGCCAACAGAGCTAATAACTAAAGTGGCTCCCTCTTTAACTTTTATTTTATAGGTTCCGTCAATGTCAGTTGAAACACCGTTTGAAGTCCCTTTCTCTTTAATGTTTGCACTAGGTAAAGTAGCGCCAGTATTATCTTTTACAACACCAGAAATTTCTTTTTGTGCAAAAAGGAAACTAACGTTTAGCAAGAGTAGCAATAACGTGATTTTTTTCATAATAAGTTTGGTTAGGTTTTTAATTTCATTTAAAATCGGTCGCAAGATAATAATAATTTAACACATCGTTAATGTTTAGTTATAATATCGCGCATTTTTGTCACATTATCGTTTTATATCGCTATAAATTTAACATTGCTAATTAATTTTTAATATAAATATGGCTTTCCATATTTTTTTAAAAAAGCTTGCTACTGCTTTAATAGGATGTTTTTTGTTTTCTAGGTTTAATAAATATTATATTTGCAAACTTTTAAAGGAATTACTAAAACTCATAGCGAAAATGGCTATTTGTAAACTAAAATAATATGAAAGCAGGAATTGTAGGATTACCAAATGTTGGAAAATCAACATTATTTAATTGTTTATCCAATGCAAAAGCGCAAAGTGCTAACTTTCCGTTTTGTACCATCGAACCTAATATAGGAGTAGTAAATGTTCCCGATTCGAGAATGGCAAAACTGGAAGAATTAGTAAATCCAGAACGCGTTCAAATGGCAACTGTAGATATCGTTGACATTGCAGGATTGGTAAAAGGAGCTAGCAAAGGCGAAGGTTTAGGAAATCAATTTCTTGGAAATATTAGAGAATGTAATGCCATTATTCACGTTTTGCGTTGTTTTGACAATGATAATATTGTACACGTTGACGGAAATGTAAACCCAATTCGTGACAAAGAAACGATAGACATCGAATTGCAATTGAAAGATTTAGAAACGGTCGAAAAACGTCTCGAAAAAGTAAACCGTGCCGCAAAAACTGGTAATAAAGAAGCCCAAACCGAAAAAGCACTTTTAGATCGAATTAGAGAAACACTTTTGCAGGCCAAATCTGCAAGAACGGTAACTCCTCAAAACAATGACGAAGAAGAATTGTTCGAAACTTTCCAACTGATTACTTCAAAACCTGTATTGTACGTGTGTAACGTAGACGAAAATTCAGCTGTAAACGGCAATAAATATGTAGACCAAGTTCGCGAATTGGTTAAGGACGAAGATGCCGAAGTGATTATCCTATCCGTAGGAGCAGAGGCCGATATCACCGAATTAGAAAGCTACGAAGAGCGCCAAGTTTTCCTTGAAGATATGGGATTAAGCGAGCCAGGAGCCTCGGTTTTAATTCGTGCCGCTTACAAATTATTGAAACAACAAACCTATTTCAC
>CAILTC010000043.1 GCA_903837025.1 uncultured Bacteroidota bacterium
ATTGTGTCTCTTGTTGGTTTAGATTTTTTAGATGCCATTTTGAGTGATTTTAAATTAGATGGTAAAGATACGTAATGTTTAACTAAATAATAAAAAAGTTAAACAAAATTAAATGTTAATGTTTTAGATTCATATAAAATGTTTAGATTTGTACTGTTATGAAAAAAAATGTATTAATAAGTGGTGGTTCAGGATTCGTTGGAAAACATTTGACGGATTTGTTAATAAAGAATGGTTTTTCTGTTTCAATTTTGAGTAGAAATCAGCAACAAAACACAGCTGATGTATCTTATTATCAATGGGATGTTGATAATCAATATATAGACGAAAAATCTGTTTTGAATGCGAATTTTATTATTCATCTTGCCGGAGAAAATATTGCTGGTGAAAGATGGACTACAAAAAGGAAAAAAGCAATTATTCAAAGTAGAGAATTATCTATTCAATTGATTTATGATGCTTTAAAAATAAATAACAAAAAAATTGAAGCTTTCGTTTCTGCTTCAGGAATAGGTATTTATGGAGCCGTAAATGGTCCTGAAATTTGTCATGAAGACACAATTCCTGCTAACGATTTTTTAGGAATTACGTGCCAAAAATGGGAAGCTGCAGCTGATAAAATTAGCGATTTAAATATCCGTACCGTAAAAATTAGAACGGGATTGGTTTTAGGTAAAGAAGATGGTTTTCTAAAGAAATTAATGCCCATTTTCAATTTCTATTTAGGTGCTGCTTTAGGTTCTGGAAAGCAATATATGCCTTGGATTCATATTGATGATTTGTGTCGTATGTATCTAGAAGCTTTAAACAATACCAAAATGAGCGGTGCCTACAATGCAGCTATTAATGACAATACAACGAATACGATTTTTTCTAAAACTTTGGCAAAAATAGTTGGTTATTCTATTTGGTTGCCTAATGTTCCAGAATTTATAATACAATTGGGAATGGGAGAAATGGCTCAAATTATATTGACTGGAAGACGCGTTTCTTCGGACAAAATAGAAAAATTAGGATTTCAATTTGAATTTAAAAGTTTAGAAGTTGCTCTTAGTTCTATTATAAATTGATTATTTTTTAATAAACTGGGTTCCTTAAAAAAAATCTAAACCATTAAGAAAGTTAAGTTATTGTGGCTAAACGAAATTAACTTTCTTAATGGTTTTTTTGAAATTAGTTGTAAACTATTCGTTTTACTAACTCATTTCGTTTTAGAGTTCCTCTTTTTAAGAAAGAATAGCTGTGGTGCAGTTGCGTGAGGGATGGAAGCGGCATCCTTTTGTGAGCGCAAGCGGAACAAAAGATACAGCGTACAGCCCGACCCGAAAGAGGCGAGGAGGCACGACGAAGCAATCTGGAGGGGCACGCCCGAATGACTCCTAAATTTTTTCGGTTTATTTTAATACGTAAGATGTTTTTATATTTACGGTTTCCGCTATTTTCATACTGAGTATTTTTGGAATCTGGATATTAAAATCATTCAAGTCAATGTTAAAATTTGAGACTAATTCTAAAGTATCATTGATTTTTCTAAGAACGATAAGGCTAGTAATTTCTTTCCTTTTCCCATGTATTTCAAGCTTTCCTTTGATTTTAAATTCTTTTGGAGTGGTTCCGATATTATTTATATTGAAACCTTGAATTTGACCTTTGAAAATTGCTTTTGGATACCGATTGCTTTCTAAATAATTTTCATTGAAATGTTCTTCCATCAACGGCATTTTAAAATGAAAATCTTTAATAAAAACCAGACTTTTGAATTCCCCGGTTTTACTATTCAAAACACAATAAACCGATTCGTTTATCGCTTTGTTTTCTTCATATAGAGGAATAGATGCTTCAAAAATAATGATACCATTATTGGTAAACATTTCGTTTTGAGCAAAAGTAGCAATGGTTATAAATAACAGAATAATTGGAGTAATTTTTTTCATATTAGCATACGAATTGAATTACTTAAAGTTACGCTATTATTGATGTATATCTATTATTTTTATGATTTTTTTTTATGGATTAAAAACAAAATCCACATCCACTATTTTACGCTAAAAGGGGAATTTTCCTTTTTTACTCCAATGATAAAATATTTCGTATCTCCCCACCAAGGAAATGTTTTGTAACGTTCTTCATAGGTTACTTTTACATATTGACCTTCGAGATCTTTCAAATCGCTAATCACTTTTTCATCTCTGTCTAAAACCGAAAAAGAAAAAATTTGCGCGCCAGAAATACCTTGACTTATTTCTCCTTCCCAAGTTTTTAAAACCATTCCTTTATGGCTGAATTTTATTAATTCACCAGAACGAACTCCTTCGCTGTAGGTTACAAAATATAGAAAAGAGAAGTAGCAAACAATTGCTAATACGATAACCCCAATACTAATTCCTAAAAATTTTCTCATAACATTTCTTGATTTTCTATTTAATTTAAGTCTTTTTCTGCTCTTGCTAATATGTTTTCCGGAAGTGCTTTCTTGGCTTTAGCTCCCATTTTCTTCAATTTTTCTACGCTTATAATTAGGTTTCCTTTTCCGTCAACTAATTTGTTCATAGCACCTTGGTATTCGAGTTTACTTTCGTCAATTTTCTTTCCAATTTTGATTAAATCGGTTACAAATCCTTCAAATTTATCATATAATGCACCAGCTTGTCGCGCAATTTCAAATGCATTTTCTTGCTGTTTTTGGTTGGCCCACATGCTATCAATCGTTCGCAAAGTAGCCAAAAGAGTCGATGGCGTTACAATGACAATGTTTTTTTCGAATGCCTTATTGTATAAAGAAGTGTCTTCGTTCAATGCCATGGCAAAAGCGGGTTCCATAGGGATAAAAAGGAGCACAAAATCGGGACTTTCGATTTGGTATAAATCATGATAATTTTTGTCGCCAAGTTGCTCTACGTGACGTTTTATCGAATTAACATGTTCTTTCAAATAGCCACTTTTTAGCGTATCGTCTTCTTCGTTGATGCATTTTTCATAAGCGGTTAATGATACTTTCGAATCGACAATCATCTTTTTTCCGTCAGGAAGATTGATCACTACATCAGGAAAAACACGTTGTCCTTCCTCATTGGTGTGCGATTGTTGTACGTAATATTCCCGATCTTTTTCTAATCCTGACTTTTCTAGAACACGTTCCAGAACCAGTTCGCCCCAATTTCCTTGCATTTTACTATCTCCTTTTAAAGCTTTGGTAAGGTTTAAGGTTTCCTTGCTCATTTGGGCATTCATTTCGCTCAAGCCAATGATTTGTTGGCGCAAAGCCGCATGATAATCAATGCTTTCCTTGTGGGTATCTTCGACTTTCTTTTCGAATAATTGAATTTTATCTTGCAGAGGGGTCAAGATATTTTTCATATTTTCCTTATTCTGTTCGGTAAATGTGCTTGA
>CAILTC010000044.1 GCA_903837025.1 uncultured Bacteroidota bacterium
GGTTTTGCGTTTAAAAACATTTCCATAGGCATTTCGGGCGTGTAGCCCTCAATACATTCGAACACAATTTGTGTGTTTTGTGGATCGATTTTCGTGAAGTCAATTTCATGTTTGATCAGAACAACTGCGGTTACCGCTTTGTATTTTTTTTCTTTATGATAAACGGGATCATTTGCGATGGTTACCACCGTATCTTTTCCGAGTTTGTTTTTATTCTGTAAATCCAATAAATCCAATTTTATTTCAGCTTGGGCAATAGCTATTGTTGCTATTTTTTGCTCCTTTTTTTGGTTACAAGAAAGGATGCTAAAAATAATAAGACAAGAAATTAAAATAGGAATTATCGATTTATTCATTTTTTTTATCACATTGTAGAGACGTTGCATTGCAATGGCCTAATGATTATTTGTAATGTTGGGAGACGTTGCAATGTAACGTCTCTACGATTTTAACCAATTTTCTAAAATTTTCTTTCCGTTTGGTGTTAAAACACTTTCGGGATGAAATTGTACGCCACGCACATCAAATGTTCGGTGTCGTAATGACATAACTTGTCCGTTTTCGTCGAAAGACGTCGCTTCTAGAACTTCTGGTAAATCGGCATTGACAATCCAAGAATGGTAACGTCCCACTTCGAATTCATTTCCTAAACCTTCGAATAAAAGCTCGTCATCTACTGCTGTTTTTATCATTGTAGCGACACCGTGATAAACTTTATCCAAGTTAGAAAGTGTTCCACCAAAAACTTCTCCAATGGCTTGTTGACCAAGGCAAACACCAAGAATGCTTTTTGTAGGCGCATATTTAGCGATTACGGCTTTTAATAAACCTGCTTCATCCGGAATCCCAGGACCTGGAGAAAGTACTATTTTATCGAAATGTGCGATTTCATCAATATCGAATTCGTCGTTTCTATAAACGGTTACTTCGCAATTTAAATCTTCGAGATAATGCACTAAATTATAAGTGAAACTATCGTAATTGTCTATGACTAGTATTTTTTTCATTTTTTTTATTGAAAAATTGAAAGATTTAAAGATTGAAAAATTCTTGTATTTCTATAATCTTTAAATTCTTAAATTATTGAATCTTTAAATTGTTTCGGCTAAATCCAGTGCTTTATTCAATGCCAATAATTTATTGTACACTTCCTGCATTTCGCTTTCTTCATTCGAATCGGCAACAATTCCGGCACCGGCTTGCGAATGCAATTGATGGTTTTTGCTCAAGAATGTTCGGATCATAATCGCGTGGTTAAAATTCCCTTCAAAATCCATGAAGCCAATCGCTCCTCCGTAGAAATTACGGTTTGTTTTTTCGTAATCTTCGATGAGTTGCATCGCTCTATGTTTGGGGGCGCCGCTCAATGTTCCTGCAGGGAAAGTGTCGGCAACGACCTGCATGGTTGTTGCTTTTTCATGTAAATGTCCGGTTACTTTTGAAACCAAATGGATTACATGGGAGAAAAACTGCACTTCTCTGTATCGTTCTACCTGAACGCCGTGTCCGTGTCGGCTTAAATCATTTCGAGCTAGATCGACAAGCATGACGTGTTCGCTATTTTCTTTTTTGTCTTCGGATAAATTTTTGGCCAAAACGGCATCTTTTTCATCGTCGCCAGTTCTTCTAAAAGTTCCTGCGATAGGGTGAATTTCGGCTTTTCGGTTTTTGACAATAATCTGCGCTTCGGGGGATGA
>CAILTC010000045.1 GCA_903837025.1 uncultured Bacteroidota bacterium
GCCGATGAGATTTTAGTTCAAGTTTCTTACGCCATCGGTGTTGCAAAACCAATGGGAATTTTTATTGAAACTTACGGAACTTCAAAAGTGAATTTGACCAATGGCGAAATTGCCAAAAAAGTAGAATCTCTTTTCGATATGCGCCCTTACTTTATCGAGCAACGCTTGAAATTAAGAAACCCAATTTATAGCGAAACAGCAGCATACGGACACATGGGTCGTACGCCAGAAACGGTAACCAAAACTTTTAATGCTCCAGGCGGATTAACAAAAACTGTAGAAGTTGAGTTGTTTACTTGGGAAAAATTAGATTTTGTAGATCAGGTAAAAGCAGCTTTTGGATTGTAAAATTTACGAGCAAACATTAATAAAATAAAAATGCCTTCAAATAGATCAAACTATTTGGAGGCATTTTTTTATGAGAAATAAATGTTCAAGCTATTTTTTAAGGGTAGATTCTCTTACAATTAGGCCCGTCTCAAGTTCTATCGTTCTAGGAGTAAAGGAGCCTCCATCTCTTCGTGAATTCATCTCTTCGAGCAACAAAGAAAAGGCAGCAATTCCCATCTCGAAACTTGGCTGATCTATTGTGCTCAATTTTGGAACCATAACCTGCCCCATAAACCAATTACTGAATCCTATCACTGAAATCTGACCTGGAATTTCAATATTTTTTTCATTCAAGTAATAGATAGCACCAACTGCTACTAAATCTGTTATGGCGAAAATTCCATCAACATCGGGATGATCTCTTAGAATTTCTTCTGCAAATCTCACTCCTTCTTCATACGTAACATTTTGGCAGGTATATACTAATTTTGAATCAAATGGGATTCCGTTTTTTTCCAATGTTTTTTTATACCCAAGAAACCGGTCTATTGCATTTTGAGGATTTTCAGGACCACGGATATGTGCAATTTTTTTACACCCAATATCGATTAAATGTTGAGTTGCTAACGAGGCTGCTTTTTGATCATTGATAATTACTTTTGAACTAGGAATTAGCTTTGCTATTTTGTCAAATTGAACAAAAGGAATTCCACGCGTTACTATTTTTTTTAAATGATGATCGTCGTTCGAATCGTTTGATAATGAAATCAATATTCCGTCAACCCGCTTATTAAACAAAAGTTCTACTTGTTTTTTCTCAAGTTCCAATGACTCATTAGACTGTAAAATAATTACCAAATAGCCATTTTTATCCGCTTCTTCGATTACGCCTTTGATGATATTTGAAAAAAAATGATGCACCACTTCAGGAATTATCAAACCAATAGTTCTAGACTCTTTGGTTCTTAGATTTACGGCAAAACTATTAGGCGTAAAATTCAGTTGTTCTGCCAAATCCTTTACTGCTTTTTTAGTTTTAGGACTAACATCCGGATAATCTTTTAACGCTTTAGAAACTGTAGTTATAGAAATTCCTAACAAAGCAGCAATTTCTTTGAGGGTCGTGGCTTTCATGTAAATTTCTTAGGTTATTAAAAAAGTAAATTTTTTCGAATGTATCACTTTTTATTTTAAGTTTTTATTAATTCC
>CAILTC010000046.1 GCA_903837025.1 uncultured Bacteroidota bacterium
CAACCATTATTTTTTTAACTAAATTCATCGAAAATTTTATTTGATTTTATTTGTAAAAATATTATTAATATTTAATTTTTTAACTCAGCATTCAAAAATTATACAAAAATTAACTTAAATAACCTCTTTAAACAATTATTATGGATAAACACTCAATGATGTTCCTGTCAAAATGGTTGTATATTGTGTTAAATTTCTTGTTGCAGGTCCTCTAGTCACAACTCCTGTATTGCTAAATTCTGCTCCGTGATTAGGACTATGAAAATTATTATTTGCCAATACATATATAACATTTGTTCCAGCGTGAGTGCAAGCTGCAGCAACTGCTAAAAAAGTACCCGTATTCGTTCTTGCTATAACAATTCCTTTTACAACAAGATAACCACCATTAGTTGCCAAAGTACCTGTACTAACATCAACGGTTGCTAATGCAGTTGTTGTTGGTGTCACCGTAACCGGAATTATACTTGTTGCTGTTGAACTATTTGTTGGGTTTGTGATTTCAGTAATTTTATAGGTTACATTATAATTTCCAGCTGCAGTATTTGGAGCAACTATTACTGTTCCGTTTGCATTTAGGGTTAATCCTGCAGGAACTGTAACCGCAGTCAATTTTACCTGACCTGCTCCTGTACCAATTACAACCGGAATACCATTTAAAGTATCATTTGCGAGTAAAGAAGTTGTTGTTCCTCCTGTAGTTCCATTTATAGATGCTGTTGTTTCTGACACTGCATTAATTACGGGTAAGGATCCCGCAACTGTTACTATAATTGTACTAGTTGCCGTTGCACTATTTGTTGAATTTGTTACCTCGGTAATTTTATAGGTAACACTATAAGCGCCAGCTGCGGTTTTTGGAGCGACTGTAACAACACCTGTATTTAAGTTTAATGTCAAACCTGCTGGCAAAGGTGATGTAATAGCTGATAAAATCACTTGACCCGCAGCTGTACCTATTACAACTGGAACTCCATTCAACGTATCATTTGCTGTTAAAGCAATTGTAGTTCCTCCTGTAGTACCATTTATCGCTGCAGTAGTTTCAGTCACTGCTATAATAACGGGTAATGAAGCGGATACAATAACTACACTTGTACCTGTCGCACTGTTTGTTGGATTAGTAACTTCAGTGATTTTATACATTATATTATAATTCCCCACTGCCGTATTTGCAGCAACCGTTACTGTACCATTTATGTTTAAAGTCATTCCTGCTGGTACAGTTACCGAAGTTAAGAAAACATCACCTGGGCTAGTACCAATAACAACTGGAAGCCCATTTATTGTATCATTTGAAGTAATTGTAGCAGTAGATGTACCTCCAACTCTACCGTCAATGGTTACTGATCCTGCATTCGTTTTTAATAATGGTAATCCACCATTTTTAGGTGCATTTGGATTTGGAATTGTACAACTTGTTGCCAAACTAGCGATACAAGATGGTAATAAAACGCCTGCAGCTCCGTAACCTGCTCGTGAAAAAAATTCTTTCCTTGTCATAATTTAGTGGGTTTAATACTATTTTAATTCTTTTACTTGATCTAAAACAATTACTTTAGAAATAACCCTACTTAAATATTTAAAATTTGAAATTTTTTTTTAAATCAAAAGCCTTATTTTTACAAAAAATTAAAATAATGTTTCGCCATAAAGGAAAAAATAGAACTTTTGCCCATAATCTAAGATTAGCAACATTGCTTTCCTTTGTTGCAGGATTAGTGAATATTACTGGGGTTTTGGCCGTAAAAACTTTGACTACAAATGTTACGGGACATTTTGCTTTTTTTGCCGAAGAAATCATGAAGCATAATTATATTACTGCATTTACTTTCTTTTTCTTCACGATATGCTTTTTGATTGGCTCATTTACTTCCAGTTTTTTGGCCGAATATGTTTCTCTCAAAAATGCTGAGTTTTCACATATTATTCCAATTACGCTAGAAATAGTGGTTTTAATAGGTGTTGGGATTTTCGGAACTCAATCTGGCACCATTTCTATAGAAGGGAAATTAACAGCCTTTTTTATGCTTTTTGCAATGGGAATCCAAAATTCATTAGTGACAAATATTTCTAAATCAACGGTTAGAACTACCCATCTAACGGGGCTTTTTACCGATTTAGGAATAGAATTATCGCAATTGTTTTTTCATAAAAAACCAGAAGAATCAAAAAGCTTAAGAACCAGTATCTATCTAAGATTATCTATAATTACTTTCTTTTTCTTGGGCTGTTTTTCGGGTGGTTTTATGTATCGTTTTCTCGAAATAAAAACACTTTTAATTGCTGCTTTCTTCCTTATGATTGCGCAATGGTATGATTATTTAAGACTTAAATTTCATGTAATTAAGAGAAAAACACTTCAACATTAAACTTAATTAAAATACATAATCGAACCAAGCGAAGCGATTGCAATAAAGATCCAAAGCAAAACACCTTGAAAAAAAGGTTTAATTCCAACTGACATTAATACATTTCTATTCAAACCTGCTCCAATCAAAAATAAAGTCAATGTAAGTCCGATTTTGGCAATAGAAACTAAATAGGGTGCAATTAGTGCCGTTTTCGAAACGTAGGTATTCATTAACATCGCCAGAATAAACAATCCAATAAAATAAGGGATTTTGATTTTTCTTGATTCATTTTTGAATACTACCGAAGTGATCAGAGCGATTGGAATAATCCACAAAGCTCTAGCTAATTTTACTGTTGTTGCTATTTGCAAGGCTTCAAAACCATATTTATTAGCAGCACCAACCACAGAACTTGTATCGTGAATTGCAATTGCACACCAAAGTCCAAACTCTTTTTGCGACAACCCCAACCAATGTCCAACAACTGGAAATAAAAATAAAGCAACCGAATTTAAAATAAATATTACCCC
>CAILTC010000047.1 GCA_903837025.1 uncultured Bacteroidota bacterium
CCGAAACTGCTGCTATATCACTATCTACATTTTCTGGCAGCGAAGTTTCAATCCCCCCCACTTCATTAGGCAGTTTCTTCCATTCACCCACACCAAACCAGGGTTTGCGGCTATCGCTGGTGCCAGCTTTTAAAATACTATGAAACTTTTTTATAATACTTCCACTCAATTCCTCCTCTAAAGTTTCCAGCATCATGTCAAAGGCAACAAAATGGTTCGATGTTTCTATTATATCATCTACAGGTACCGCCTCCTGATCTTTAAACCCAATAGTTCTTGTCTCAAATATATAACGTGTTTGTTCTTCAGTAAGCTTACTGCCCTCTATCCTGTTCGAGTTATACGCCAGATTCACCTGTGTTTTATGATATAGTCCACCATGAAACTTATCTCGTTTCTCCCCAATCAATTTCTCCGCTAAGTCCATAATAATTTGTATTTGTTCTATTTTCAAATTTTCAAATTCCCTGATTTTCAAATTTGTATTCTGTATTCTTTTTACTTTTTGTTTTTTACTTTGAAAAGTTTTTATTTATTTTAAATTCTCTTTCTATTTCCTCAATAGTTGGCAAGCTGCTTTTAAGGTCCTCAGGTATTATTTCAGTTATCTCAAATTCGCTTACGCCCATAGGTTTATGAATATCCCGTAATGCAAATTCAGCTTCAATATTATTCTTGTCTCTGCAAAGTAATATTCCAATAGTTGGTTTATCATCATCTTGTTTCAATAAAGTATCTACTGCCGACAAATAAAAATTAAGTTTACCTGCATATTCAGGTATAAATCGGGTATTCTTTAGTTCTATTACTACAAAACATTTTAGTTTTATATGGTAGAACAATAAATCTAAATAGTAATCCTGACCACCAATTTCTAAAGGATACTGTTGACCAACAAACGAAAATCCTTTACCAAGTTCCAGTAAGAAATGAGTAATATGAGATACCAGTTGCTGTTCTATATCTTTTTCCTTATAGGCAGAAGTCATGGTAATAAAATCAAAAACATAAGGGTCTTTCAATGTTTGTTGTGCCAGTTCCGATAGTGGTTCAGGTATTGTTGTCTTGAAATTGGTAATAGCTTTCCCTTGTCTTTTATATAAATCCGTTTTTATTTGCAAGGCAAGTACATCCCTGCTCCAGTTGTTTTCAATTGTCTGCTGTATATAAAATACAGTCTTAAATGGGTCTTTTACTTTATCAATCAACAGTTTAATATGCCCCCAGGGCAATTGAAAAATTAAAGAAAATATTTCATCCCCAATCTGAGGACTTTTCATCTCTGCTGTTTCGTCCCCAACCTGAGGACGAATTGTAACATATTGATAAAACAGCTTACAGTATTTTAAATTAGTCAACGAAAACCCCTTCATATCAGGAAATTCTTTTTGTAAATCTTTCGATAAAGTTTCCAGAAAATTAGTACCCCATTCGGTTTGTTTTTCTCCAATCATTTTCCCCAACTCATAGTAAAATTGAATCAATACCGAATTCACCGACAAAGCTGCTTTTATCTGAGTAGTACGAATCTTGTTTTTTACTTCTTTCAGCCAGTCTATATATTGTTTATCAATTTTCCTGTTCATAATAATCTCATTTATCCTTATTATCAAAATACTCGCACTGAGCGTAGCCGAAGTATGGTTACTGAGTTTACCGAAGTATGGTTACTGAGTTTACCGAAGTATGGTTACTGAGTTTACCGAAGTATCAAATTTATATCCATTAGCACATCAGCAGATTAGCTAATCAG
>CAILTC010000048.1 GCA_903837025.1 uncultured Bacteroidota bacterium
ATGCTTTTTAAAAAGGGATACCGGCAAAAAAGGAATGTCGATAATTGAGTTTAACGGTTTGTCCACTTGAAATTGCAAAGAATCAAGCATCATTTTATAGGCTGTACAATTAGCGTAATGGTGTCTTATGAGCTTTTCCATTACGTCTAAATATATTTTATCCTTTGCCGTTTTAGTAACAGAAAAGGATTCGGTTTCGAACACTGATTTTAAATCAATCATAATTAATTTTTAAGCAAATCATACATTATTTTCCCTGATTTATTTCTTATGATATGATTGATTTCAATGAATTCTAATCCCCTTTGTGGGAGTTTAGTGCTATCGAAAACAAATTTTTTCAGCGCTTCTAATTGGCTATTTCGGACTATAAATAGCTGAATTTTTTCTTCACCATCGATACACGCAAATTCTAAATTTTGAAAATTTGATTGAATCATGGTTTCTAACTCATCTAAGTTAACGCGTATTCCAAATACCTTAGCGATTCTATTTTTTCTTCCTGTTATATAAAAATAGCCTTCATTATCAAAATAACCCAAATCTCCCGTTTTCAAGAAACCCTTATAATTATCATCGTTAAGAAGATCTTCGGCATCATTTGCATATCCCATACAAACGTTATTTCCAAAATAGACAAGTTCCCCTACTTGTTTTTCTTGTTTAATAATTTCTTGATTTTCATCCCAAATTTCTATTCGACCATCAGGAATTGAAATACCAATACTTCCCGTTTTTTCTATAACATTTTCACTTGGTAAATAACTAATTCTTGCAGTCGCTTCTGTTTGTCCGTACATCACAAAAAATTTTCGATTGTTGACAATACACTTTTGTGCGAATTCGTTTTGCAATTTTGGAGACAGCTTTCCACCGGCTTGTGTAAAAACTCTAACTGAAGATAAATTACTTTTGGATAAATCCAATCTATTCAAAAAATTATAAATAAAAGGAACTCCACTCACCGAGGTTATTTCGTAAGTTTCTATTAGTTGCCAAAACTCTTTTGTTACACTACTTTTTTCAGTCAAAAGGATTGATCCTCCTGCAAACAAATGTGTATTTAGAATCGAAAGTCCATAACTATAATGCATGGGTAGTAACGTTATGGCTCTTTCTGTGGTGTCAATATTTAGATAATTTATGATTGACTTAGTATTAGAAATGATATTCTTATAGCTTAAACGAACCAGTTTTGTATTTCCTGTAGATCCTGATGTTGAGAGTAATAGGGCTAAGTCTTTGTGCAAATCACAGCTTGTGTTTTCGGTAACTTTTAACAAACAGTAATCCTCAAAGATCAAAACAGTAGAAAAAGAAAACAAATGCTTTTTGTCTTTTGGTACCCATAAAAAGGCTGGTTTCCATTTGTTAATTTGCGCCTCAATAATAGTGTAATTAGTTTCAAAATCCAATAATATTGGAACGTGATTGTTGTTTACAAAACTTAAATAACCCACAACAGATCCAAAGGTATTATTGCAAAGACAAATAATTAAAGACCGCTTTAATAGTTTATCATTAATCAAAACCATGGCTTGTGATAGTTGAGAATAAGATAGTTTTTTGCCGTTGTCTGAAATTAGAGCCGTTTTATTTTTAAATTGATTAAAATTCCAAATCATATTTTTTAAGAATTTCAATCCCTTTTTTGAATGAACTTAAGTCTGTTATATCGTCAATTTCAAAAGTAATCCCGAACATTTCTTCAATATTAGATGTTAAAAATAAATGCCCAATCGAATCCCATTCGTTTATCGATTGGTATTCTAAATCCTCAAAAATCAAATTTTCATTTTCGAAAGATTTTTTAAATGCTTCTGTATATTTTTCTTTATTTGTCATTTATTAAGTTAATTATTATTGGGAGGTGTAAATGCTCTGGCGGGATTCCCCATTACTTTCAATCCGGATGAAATGTTGCGCATAACGACACTGCCAGTACCAATATATACATCATCCGCAATAGTAATGTTAGGGATTATTGTACTGCTAGTTCCAATAAAAACACGTTTACCGACCGAAGTATTTCCTGTAATTATACAATTTGATGAAATTGTCGAGAAGTCATCCACAGAGGCATCATGGCCAATAGCAGAGGACTGAATTGTTACAAAATCACCTACAGTACAATTGACGGTGATTCGTGCAAATGGATATAAAATTAGTCCTTCGCCAATATTATTTTCAGAACCTATAATAGAAGTTGGGTGAATAACATTAGTAAAATTAGCTCCTTTCAATTTCAATTGCTTCACAATTTTTTCCTTTATTAATGGATTTGCAATTGCACAAACAAAAACTTCATTTGGAGTTGGAATCCAATCTTGTAGGGTTCCAATAATAGCATGGGAGCATTTGATATTTGTTAACTGATTTATATTATCATCAATAAAACCTTTTATATTCCAAACAGGATTTTTGGCATTACAATCTTTAATCCATTGTAAAAGTTCCCGGCCTAAGCCACCGGCACCAATTAGTATTAAATCTTTCATTTTTGGAAGAATCAGTTCAATATGTTATTTATAAAAACGCATTTTACAAGAATTACAACCTGAAGCAATTGTATCGGTTAATTCTAATTTATACCCTAGAACTTCAGCAATGCCTCTATCGCCATCCATCGCAATATCACATAATTTGCTACATTTTTCATCTGAAACACCTAACTTTTGCCAAGCTGTTAATAATGGGCAATAATTGAACTCCACCTTTAGTTCGTCTTCAGTGGTTTCGAATTTATCCATTTCAAAAGTTTTAATGACTAGACCATTAAAAAACACATTTTTGAAGTTGTCAAATTCATAACTATCCCCTAAACTTGTTTTAAAAAGCGCTCCATGAAAATTCCCCATTCTCTTTATAGCTCTTCGAGTAGCTTCTTCTATATTGAATCCGTCTTTTTCAGCTTCTTCATACATTAGCGCCATCCATGCGGCACGATGTTCTATTTGAGCACGGTTTAAATCAATAATTCCGCCTCCAGTCTTTGGAGTATTTTTTAAATTGGACATGTTGGTTAAACATAAAATGAGTAAATGAAATTATAGAATGCTATCCGTAATTTCGACAAATATAAAAAAAATATATAGACCTCAAAGTCCATTCTTGTAAAGCATGACAATTGAACTTGATAACGATCTCTAAATAAAATTTTGTAAACTATATCTTATTTTTAACTCAGAAAAAAGGTGTTGCTTTTGCTCTGAATACAGATTATCTTTATAAATGTTTATTAATTAATTATTTTTACGGTTACCGTTTCATTTTCTTGGGATGTAATTTTCAAGAACAAAACTCCATTTGTTTTTGAAAATCCTCTTAAAATGGTTGTATTTGCATTGATGTCAGCTTGTTTGAAAATCAAACGAGATGAGGTATCAAACACTTGAATTTCTTTCATGCTTTTTCCATTTGTTTTCACGGTGAAATCTCCGTTGTTTTTAAAAACAACAACAGAATTTGGGGTGAAACTACTAGAGGGAGTTCCTAATGTTTTGGAATAAATCAATGTAAATCGAGAGTCAAATGTTCCTGCTTCTGATGCGAAAACATAAGGCGCTGTTTTAATGTTATTTATAGTTCCCAATAGATTATCCTTGATAAATAGGTCTTGGCTTCCTGCAAATAACCCATCTCTATTGGTTAATGCAATAGAATAATTAGTAGAAGTTGCTGCTTTAAATCCTAATGGTACAACATCGTCTGGGCTAAATGGTAGTGC
>CAILTC010000049.1 GCA_903837025.1 uncultured Bacteroidota bacterium
TTCCTATTGGTGACAATCTTGGCAATTGTTGCCCGGAAAACAAAAACAAAATTTGATGATTTACTAATTTCAAATAAAACGGTAGTATATATTTCGCATTTGATCCCGTTATTATTTATCTATAAAGCAGTTCCTGTTATTTTAAAAGAATATAATTATTGGGAAGGCGTTTTTGGAAAATTAATTGGAATTTACATTATTCTACTCGTGCTTTGGATAATTAGAACGGTATTTAATGCCTTAAAAGATTATCTCAAAGGAATTCCAAAATTTAGCGACAAACCAATTGATAGCTATATTCAAGTTATCATGATAATCCTATGGATAATGGGGATTACAGCTATATTCTCTGAAGTATTTGAAATAAAAATCGAAAAATTGGTTACCACTTTAGGAGCCATTTCGGCCATTATATTATTAATTTTTAGAGATACCATACTCGGATTTGTAGCCAGTATTCAGGTTTCTGTTAATGATATGTTGCGTATTGGAGATTGGATTACAATGGATAAATTTGGCGCCGATGGTGATGTTGTTGAGATAAATCTTGCCACGGTAAAGGTTCGGAATTTTGATAATACTACCACCACAATCCCTACTTATAGCTTGATTTCTGATTCGTTCAAAAACTGGCGCGGTATGCAAAAATCAGACGGAAGAAGGATTAAACGTCATGTTTTGATAAAATCGAATAGTGTTCGTTTTATTAAAAATGGGGAACTTGATGATTTAATGAAAATTCAACTTATCAATGAATATATCGAAAAGAAGAAAGTCGAAATAGAGAAACATAATACTCAAAACAATATCGATTTAGATTTATCGATCAATGGTCGAAATCTAACAAATCTGGGTTTGTTTCGAAAATACATTACAAAATACCTTGAAAATCATGCTGGTTTAAATAAAGATATGATCCTTCTTTGCAGACAATTACAGCCTACTGCTCAAGGAATTCCGTTAGAAATTTATGTTTTTTCGAAAGATAAAAAATGGGAGAATTATGAATACATCATGTCCGATATATTTGATCATGTTATTGCATCGGTTTCCTATTTTGACTTAGAACTTTTCGAATTGCCCTCAGAAGGCAGAAGTGTTTTTCTTTCTAATTAATTAGAATCCAATCGATCTTTAACAAATTCAATTTCCGTTTTTCCGTGTGGTTTTGGTTTACCATCAGCTCCTAGGCTAACCATAGTTGTACTTTCGATTGTGATAATAGTTTCGCGAGTCATCATGTTTCTAGCTTCACATTTTAGAGTAAGTGAAGTAGTTCCAAAATTCACTACTGATATACCAATTTCAATAATATCACCTTGTTTGGCTGAACTTCTGAAATTAATTTCCGACATGTGTTTGGTTACAATTCTCGTGTTTTCTAGTTGAATAATTGAATATAAAGCCAATTCTTCGTCAATCCAAGCTAATAATTTACCTCCAAATAATGTTCCATTCGGATTCAAATCCTCAGGCTTAACCCACTTTCTTGTATGAAATCGCATAATGTTTATTTATTATTGCAAATTTAACGTATTCGCATCGGTTTTTTTTTAATTTTAAAGAAAAAAGATGAATCAAAGAGATCAATTTCTAAAAGAATTTAGAGGACAAACAATTGGCTCGGTAACGGAACAATCCTCCGTTGACGAAGTGTTTCAAAATGAGGTACTTCGACCAATTTTAAAATTACAAAACGATTTATTTATCGCTTCTTTCATCGACTACAAAATCAAAAATAAAATAGATTTTAATGTCTTATCCATCGATAAAAAATTGGCAACAATAGAAAATACCATTCAAAAAGACATTAAATTTAGAAATACCTTGAAAGGAATGATAATCGGATTATTTACTTCCGATGACTATTTGTTATACACAAAAAACGAAACAAGCATTAATAAAAGAATGATTTCAATGCTTATTGAAAGATTGAAAAGCCAACTACAATTACTTGAATTATAACGACTTATATCTATGTGTAATAATTTTATTGTCTACAAAAATTGAAGAATTACAATTAATTTTATCCTATTAAATCGAATGAAAACATACCGAAAAGGCGCAACTGGTGCGCTTACAGATGAATACGAAAAGGCATTAATAGAACTTCAAGCTTTATTATCAGGTATTTCTAACGCTGAATTTATCGCCATAAAAAATCCTTCTTTAAGCGATAATTCTCAATCAATCCGAAATATTATCACCCATGTTATACGATCAGGTTATTTGTATGCAAACTATATCCGCAATCGTTTTGGTGAAGAAGTTTTTGCCAATGAATTTAAAATAGAAACCACAGAAGATGCGATCAATAATTTAGAATATATGTTTTTATATACGGAAGTAACCCTAAAAGATAAAGGCTATTTATCTCATAATGATATGATGCATCTTATTATCAAAACTTCTTGGACAACTTATGATCTAGAAGCAATTATAGAGCATGCAATAGTTCATATACTCCGTCATAGACGCCAAATTCAAATAATGGTATTATAAAATAACCAACTTATTTTTGATTGATTGGAAATAAAATTGTGGTTTAATCTCTATTTTTATTCAATATAGTAATCCTTCTCTATTTTTTGTCAACTCTGTTTTTTTTAATAGTCTTTATTGTTTCTTTTTTAAGCAATGAAACTTTATTTGTCGATAAACTTAAATAATTAACACGTAAAATAGTGTTTTTTTGAATGCAATTCGGTGTTATTCGCATCTGTTTATTAATTACAAAATGTTATTTTTTTGAATAAAAACTAATATAATTTTGTTTCATTTCATAAAATACGAAAATAATCAAGATAAAGTCAAAAAA
>CAILTC010000050.1 GCA_903837025.1 uncultured Bacteroidota bacterium
ATTATCGAAATATTAGTTGCAGCATTGCAGGCTTATATTTTCACCATGTTAGCCGCTTTGTATTTTGGTTCAGCAGTAGAAGAGCACCATCACGAAGAAGCACACTAAAAAGTTGAATCGTTTTTTGTTGAATCGTTTAACCGAATAAACAAATAACCGAATTAACGTTAAAGAAGAATGTTTAATTAAATATATATACATTATGGAAGGAAATCTTCACCTTATTGGAGCAGGACTAGTAGTTATTGGAGCAGGTATTGGTATTGGTAGAATTGGTGGTTCAGCAATGGACGCTATTGCTCGTCAACCAGAAGCTTCAGGGAAAATCCAAACTGCTATGCTTATCGCTGCAGCACTTATTGAAGGAATTGGATTTGCTGCTTTGTTTGCAGTAAGCTAATAAAAAAAACCGAAACAAAAACTGTAACGGTTGGTTGCAGTTTTTGTTTTAATTTTAAAAATTCATTATTACAATATACATTATATATAAATTAAGATGGAAAAATTGTGGGAAGATTTCGGATTTGGATTGTTCTTTTGGAACGCCATTATTTTCATAGGATTAATATTCTTATTGAGAAAATTTGCTTGGAAACCAATTCTTGATTCTGTTAACGAAAGAGAAGAAGGCATCAAAAACGCATTACTTTCTGCAGACAATGCTAGAAAAGAAATGCAAAACCTTCAATCGGACAATCAACGTATTTTGCAAGAAGCAAGATTAGAGCGCGATTCACTATTGAAAGATGCACGTGAAATGAAAGACAAAATGGTTGCAGACGCAAAAAATGAAGCTCAAGCTCAAGGTCTAAAAATGATCGAACAAGCTAAAGCTGCAATCGAAAGCGAAAAAAATGCTGCTATGGCAGAATTGAAATTGCACGTTTCTACATTATCACTTGAAATTGCTGAAAAATTATTAAAAGACGAATTATCTAACAAAGAAGCTCAAGTAAAATTAGTGGAAAAAATGTTAGGTGACGCTAAATTAAACTAATATGGCAAGTACAAGAGCAGCAATTCGTTATGCAAAAGCCATTTTAGAAATAGCAGATTCTAAGAAAGTTGCGGCTGAAGTAAGTGCTGATATGGCATTGATTGCATCTACAATTTCAAAAAATTTAGAATTGAGTTCTTTTATCGAAAATCCGCTTATCAAAACGGATATCAAAAAGGATGTTGTTTCTGAAGTTTTTGCCTCTGTTAATCCAGTAACAAAAAGTCTTTTCCATTTATTATTGGAAAACAAAAGATTTGAAATTTTGGATGCTATTGCAGTAGAATACAATAATTTGTTTGATATTATGAATGGTGTTGAAGTTGCGAAAGTAACTACTGCCTTTGCTATGGATGCAGCTTTAGAAGCGAAAGTTTCAGCTAAAATAGCAACATTTTCGAACAAAAAAATTACGATCGAAAACACTATAGATCCTTCTATCATTGGAGGTTTTATCTTAAGAATAGGTGATAAGCAATACAACGCTTCTATTGCCAACAGATTACAAGTATTAAAAAGAGAATTAAGTAACTAGTTATTTATAAATAATTATGGCGGAAATTAAACCTGCTGAAATTTCAGCAATATTAAAAAAGCAAGTAGAAGGTTTTGAATCTGGTGCTACATTAGAAGAAGTGGGTTCTGTACTTCAAGTTGGAGATGGAATTGCTCGTGTTTACGGACTTTCTAATGTTCAATATGGAGAACTTGTAGAATTCGATAACGGA
>CAILTC010000051.1 GCA_903837025.1 uncultured Bacteroidota bacterium
CAATAAATAATGACCCGCAATCGAGAAAAAACAAATCACCAAATAGATGGCGCTATGTATGGGGTTTCTGCTGTAAATTGTCAAAAATGCAGTCGCTAATGTAATTACAGATAAAATACAAAATAAAATTTGCACAGGTGTAGCATTAGCAAAATCAGGTATATGTATCATTAGTTGGCGTTTTGAGGTTGAGTATTTCTAACTGCAATTTCCAATGGCATTACCAGTTTGTCTTTTCCGAAAATGAAATCTTCTCTGTTGTAATTTGCAGGAACTAATTCTTTCGAAATTGTCAAATAAATTGCATCTTTCGGACAAGCTTCTTCACATAATCCACAAAAAATACAACGCAACATATTGATTTCATATATTTCGGCGTATTTTTCTTCACGGTACAAATGTTTTTCATCTGCTTTGCGTTCTGCTGCTTTCATGGTGATTGCTTCTGCAGGACAGGATAAAGCGCACAAACCACAAGCAGTACAGTTTTCACGACCTTGTTCATCTCGTTTCAACATGTGTTGACCGCGATAAACAGGACTCATTGTACGAACCTGCTCTGGAAATTGAATCGTTGCTTTTTTTCTGAAAAAGTGTTTAATTGTAATCCCTAACCCCTTGAATATGGCTAAAAGATACATTCGTTCGAGAAAAGTCATCTCTTTATTAGAGACTACCTTTTTTCTTCCGGAAAGTGATATTTCTTTTATTGACATTTAAATTTAGATTTTAGATTTTAGATTCAGGTACTCCTTATTCAAAATCTGTTTTTCTTGTTTTTATTATTTTTTATAACCAATTTTAATTCTTTCAACTTTATTATCTTGCATTTCTATCATCTCATCAAGATAGTTAAAGAGTAATTCCACATTTTTATCATTATTAACTAGCCTTTTCTTGATCTCTTCAATATCAATTTTTGAACTCAAATTATTCGAGAAAAATTCTCTCATGCTAACGAAAATCTCAATAATTTTTATACTCATTTGAGTTGCCTTCTCACTTTTTACAACATTTGACAATTGCAAGATTCCGTGTTCTGTGAAAACATACGGTAACGAACCTCCTAATGCTTGTTTAGAAGGTATCGCATTTTGCGATACCATAATCTCTGTTTCCACCTCATTCAATCTAAACATAAAATGTTCAGGGAATTTATCAGGATTTCTAGCAACTTGTTCTCTTAATCTCCTTGGTGTAACTTTAAACATTTTTGCTAAATCACCGTCTAACATTACTTTAATATTCCTAATCAAATAAATCTAATCTTGAATAATTTCATTTGGAATGATAATGTTACTCATATCTAACTAATTTTATAAGGTGTCGTATTTTGCGACACCTTTAGTTTTTATTTATGTATTGTTGTTTAATATATTGTTTTTTAATATGTTAATTAAAAAAATATATCATCAAAATTATAATCTAAAATCCTAAATAAGCCATTATTTCTACTCTCAAAAGAACAATTCCTGTAATGATGATATTAAAAATCGAAAGCGGGATCAAAATTCTCCAACCCAAATGCATTAATTGATCGTATCTAAATCTTGGAATAGTCCAACGAACCCACATATAAAAGAATATAAATCCACATAATTTTATAAACAAAGCTCCGATTCCTATTACATTGGCAATATTAACACCCCAATTTTCAACTGCCCAACTCATTCCTGGATAATTATAGCCACCAAAGAATAAAACGGCTAGTATTGTTGACGAAATAAACATATTCGCATATTCAGCAAATAAATAGAAACCCATTTTCATGGACGAATATTCGGTATGATAACCACCGATTAACTCGGTTTCGCATTCTGGTAAATCAAAAGGAGTTCTATTGGTTTCTGCAAATGCACAAATCAAAAATATAATAAAGGATAAGGGTTGGTAAAAAACATTCCAGTGCATTCCTGATTGTTGTACCGTGATTTCTTTCAAACTCAAAGTTCCAGTCATCATTAACAAAGCCACTACCGATAATCCCATGGCAACTTCATAAGAAACCATTTGCGAAGCAGCTCGAACAGCACCAATCAACGAAAATTTATTATTCGAAGCCCATCCACCAATCATGATTCCGTAAACTCCAACAGAAACAACACCAAAAACGTATAAAACAGCTACATCAATATCAGTCGCTTGTAGTAAAATGTCTCTTCCAAAAAGGTGAAATTTATCTCCCCAAGGAATAACGGCGCTGGTCATCAAAGCGGTTCCCATTGCGACTCCAGGTCCAACTAAGAATAAAAATTTATTCGGTGTATTTGGAGAGAATTCTTCTTTGGCAAACAACTTTAAACCATCGGCAAGTGGTTGAAACAATCCAAATGGTCCAGCTCTGTTCGGACCAATTCTATCTTGTAAAAAAGCAGCAACTTTTCGTTCTGCCCAAGTAGAATACATTGCCATCAACATTGTTATGGAGAACACAACAAGGATTACAACACTTTTTTCTATAATAAATGTACTGTTCATTTCTTATGATTTTTTGTTGTTAGTGTCCAATGGAATTTCTGCCATACTTATTTTTTTTCTATCTTGTTCTCTTCCTAAAAGAATAGTTTCCTCGGTATCGATAACTACTTTTTCTAATTTCCCGAAATGTTTGTTTTGATTGATAACTGAATCTTTTTCAAATGCTCTAGGTCCTTCAATAACCCAGTCACTCACTTCTTTATGGTCAAAACGACATCCGTTACATATAAATTCATCTATTTCATGGAACTCGTCTTTTCTTCCGGTAACTCTTTGAATCTCGTCACCAAACATCCAAACTGTAGTTTTTCCTGAACAAGTAGGACAATCTCTGTGTGCATCATAAGGCTTGTTGAACCAAACTCTAGATTTGAATCGAAACGTTTTATCGGTTAAAGCACCTACTGGACAAACATCAATCATATTTCCCGAAAATTCATTGTCGATTGCGTGAGAAACACAAGTTGAAATATTCGAATGATCACCTCTATCCATCACACCGTGAACTCGGTTGTCTGTAATTTGGTCCGCAACCATCACACAACGGTAGCAAAGAATACAACGATTCATGTGCAATTGAATATTCGGACCAATATCTTCTGGTTCGAAAGTTCTTTTTTCTTCGATATAACGACTTTCTGATTTTCCGTGTTCGAAACTTAAATTCTGTAAATCACATTCTCCTGCTTGATCACAAATAGGACAATCCAAAGGGTGGTTTATCAACAAGAATTCTGTTACTGATTTTCTTGCTTCTTGTACTCTTGGCGAAGATTTGCTGTTTACTTCCATTCCGTCCATGCAGCCGGTTACGCAAGAAGCCATTAATTTTGGCATTGGTCTTGGGTCGGCTTCACTTCCTTTGGCAACTTCAACTAAACAACAACGACATTTTCCGCCGCTTCCTTTTAGTTTAGAATGATAGCACATTGCTGGCGGAACTACTTCTCCACCAATCATTCTGGCTGCTTGCAGGATGGTTGTTCCTGGTTCTACCTCAATCGCTTGACCGTCTATGGTTACTTTCATCGTAGTAAATTCTTGTCTTTATACTGTTAATTTAGAAACTAAATGCTTAACACTTTCGAAAGGTTCAGCAACAAAATGGTCTCTATTTTTTATTTTTTCAGGAAAACGGATATGATATTCAAATTCTTCTCTAAAGTGACGAATCGCTGCTGCTACTGGCCAAGCTGCTGCATCTCCTAATGGACACATCGTGTTTCCTTCGATTTTACTTTGAATGCTCAAAAGCAAATCGATGTCTTCTTCACGACCGTGACCATTTTCTATTCGGTGCAATACTTTTTCCATCCAACCCGTTCCTTCACGGCAAGGCGAACATTGTCCGCAACTTTCGTGGTGGTAAAAACGAGAGAAATTCCAAGTGTTACGTACGATACAAGAAGTGTCATTGTAAACAATAAAACCACCTGAACCTAACATCGAACCCGTTGCAAAACCACCGTCGCTTAAACTTTCGTAAGTCATTAAACGGTCGTCGCCATTGGCTGTTTTGTATATTAAATGAGC
>CAILTC010000052.1 GCA_903837025.1 uncultured Bacteroidota bacterium
AATGACGATTTCGACCGAGTTTTGAGATTGTTTGATAATTAAGAATTCATCAACATTTAACGCCAATTAACCAACACCTATTTTGAAAGCAACCTATCACAAATACACTCTTCATTTTAAGCGACCATCGGGAACTTCTCGTGGCGTGATGAACGACAAAGAAACTTGGTTTATTATTCTAGAAAAAGAGGGTAAAAAAGGAATAGGCGAGTGCGGAATTTTACGCGGATTGAGCATCGACGATCGACCAGATTATGAAGCGAAATTACAATGGACTTGCGCGAATATTCACCTTGGCGAAAAGTCGCTTTGGGAGGCTTTAATCGAGTTTCCTTCGATACAGTTTGGAGTCGAAATGGCATTCCAATCTTTAGCTAGTGAAAACCCATTTTTACTCTTTCCTTCGGCGTTTACAAATGCCGAAAAAAGCATCCCAATTAATGGTTTAGTTTGGATGGGTGAGGAGTTGTTTATGAAGCAACAAATAGAGGAAAAACTAGCAGATGGTTTCCGATGTATTAAACTCAAAATTGGAGCAATAGATTTCGATAAAGAACTGCAATTATTACGTTATATTCGGCAACATTTCACAGCCGAACAAGTTGAAATTAGAGTGGATGCGAACGGTGCATTTGATAAAACTTTAGCTTTAAATAAAATAACACAATTATCTGAATTTCAAATACATAGCATAGAGCAACCTATTCAAAAAAACAACACTGACAGTATGGCAGAGTTGTGTGAAACTACTCCAATTCCCATCGCTTTAGATGAAGAGCTAATAGGTGTGTTTTTATTTGAAGATAAAGAACAATTATTGCAAAAAATTAAGCCACAATATATCATTTTAAAGCCTAGTTTTATTGGTGGTTTTCGAGGTACAAAAGAGTGGATTTTACTAGCCGAAAAATACCATATTGGCTGGTGGATTACTTCCGCTTTAGAGAGTAATATTGGTTTAAACGCCATTGCACAATGGACGTATTTACAACAGAATTCAATGCCACAAGGATTAGGAACAGGCGCACTTTATACCAATAATTTTGATTGTCCTTTACAGGTTTCTGAAGGACAATTATGGTATGAAAAAGAGAACGACTGGGCTTTTGATTTTGAAGATTTTGTATAGCTATTTTATTAATTTATCGAGAATAATGAAGTTGAATTGTATCGATAATTTCACCTTTATTTTCTAACGAATTAGGTCTATTCCGTATTCAATTATCTCATTAATGAGAAGTTTAAAATGGGCAGTTTATAGCCTATTTTAAACTTCTTATTAGCCAAAATATTTTTGTATCAAAACACCCAATGAGGCAATGTTTACGGGTTTCGAAATATAATCAGTACATCCAGATGCGATCGCATTATCTTTGTCGCTTTGCATTCCGTTAGCAGTTTGAGCAATAATAACGACATCCTTGTTAAATTCTCGGATTTGTTTTGTGGCTTCATAACCGCCCATTTCGGGCATATTTATATCCATCATTACTAGATTTATATCCGGATTATTACGACAAGTTTCTATGGCTTCATAGCCAGTACTCACTTTCAGGATTTCTTTGCTATAGGGTTTTACTGCTATTGTAATTAACAATTTCGATATGGCATCATCTTCAACAATCAATACTTTTAGATTTTTAACTTTGTTATCTGCTTTGATTATTGAACCTTCTTTTGCTGCAGCAATTTTATCTTCTGATTCATATTCTTCGTTAAATGGAATAGTAAAATAGAAACTACTTCCTTTACCTTCTTCGCTTTCTACGCCTATTTTTCCGCCAAGCATTTCTACATAAGCTTTAGATATTGCTAATCCTAACCCTGATCCTTCATGAGTTCGAGTTAGTGTTTCATTGGCTTGTCTAAATCTTTCGAAAATTATTCCTTGTTGAGCTTTTGAAATTCCTAATCCTGTATCTTTTACAAAAAAATGTAGATTATTATCTTTCTTTATACAACCAAATTCTATTGAACCTGAATCGGTAAATTTAATTGCGTTTTTGACAAGATTGGTAAGTATGGCATAAATTTTTTCCTTATCTGTTGAAATAATACTATCTTTTTCTTCTAAATGTTTAGCAACTTTAAGTTCTATTCCTTTTTGAGCAGCTTCTGGTTTAAAAAAAGTATAGAGATAGTCAATTTGATCGTTTACATTGGTTTCCGATAAAGAAATCTCTACTTGTCCCGATTCTACTTTAGAAATACTAATGATATCATTGATGATATTCAACATTCGTTTTCCACTTTTCTCAATGATATTTATATATTCTTGCTGCTCTTCACCAGTAAGTTTGGGCTCTTTTAGTAATTCAGTAAAACCTAGGATTCCGTTCATTGGAGTACGAATTTCGTGACTCATATTTGCCAGAAATACCAATTTTAAACGATCGCTTTCTTCAGCGCGTTCTTTGGCTTTTATTAATTCTTCTTGAACATTTTTTTTATCAGTGATGTCTTCCTTAATGGCTATATAATGAGTTGTTTTTCCTTGAGTATTTATTATAGGCGAGATCGATGCCGATTCCCAATAGAGTTCTCCATTTTTCTTTTTGTTGTGAAATTCGCCATGCCATTCATTTCCATTACTGATAGTATGCCAAAGATTTTGGTATTCATCGGGAGAAGTATGACCAGAATTTAAAATACGCGGATTTTTGCCTAGAATTTCTTCAAAAGTATAACCTGTTACCTCCGTAAATTTTGGATTTGCATATTCTATAGTACCTCTAGTATTTGTAATAATTATTGTAACAGGACTTTGCTCAACTGCCCGCGAGAGTTGTTGAATT
>CAILTC010000053.1 GCA_903837025.1 uncultured Bacteroidota bacterium
GACCATCTGGGTAATGTCCCGATCGCTCGGATATGCAGTAAATACCCCGCTAACGGATAGCGCAGAATTGCATTCTGTGCCCACAAACAAGAGCATGAAAAACAAGAGAAAAGCTATATCATAACGGTATAGCTTTTTTTGTATCTTTAAAACAAAAAAAATGTCAACAAAATATAAACCCGATGGCTCGGAAATGACAAAACAAAGTCGTGAACGCTAGCGCTGCTCCTAACACGATTCTTTTATAATAAAACGTTCCATTTAAGGAATTGCAATTAATAATGAGGTTGTTACGTAAAAGTCAAAATAGAGTAACAATCCTAAAATTTGGAAGGAAACAATAAAAACCTAATGCTAGAATAAATCTGGCATTAGGTTTTGTTATTCAAGTATCATTTACAATTTTCGCATCTATTTTGTTGGTTTTGGGTGATTCTTACTATTTTTTGGTTGTCAAAGTGGGTTTTGTAATGGTTTATGTCCAAGGATTTTCCTGAAAATGTTTCAGAGGGAGTGTTTCCTTGCAATGAAAGTTGGGGGCGTATGATGTTATACGTTTGTATGTCTGTCTCTAAGGCAATTTCAAGTTGTTTTCTGTTGGCTAAATTTTGGGGTAACAAAAACTGGTGCTTAATAATTTTATTGAACGCTTCGATTCTGGAGTTTGAAAAAGGAATATCTTTTTGGGCAATCAGGTGTTTTATATCTTGGTCTGTAGTGGCTAGAAATTCTTTGACTGTGATGTTTACATTTTCTACACCGCCATCGGTTACCAAAGTTATAGGGTCTTGATTTTTGTGTTTTAAGTAAGCATTTTGCAATAAATTTTTAATGGCTTTTGGGCAGGACCTATTTTCAACACTATACCCTAAAATCATCTTGGAATAATGATCTATCAGGAAATGAATGTATTGTTTTTTGCCATCTGTCGTTTTGAGTATCGTAACATCGGCACACCAAATTTCGTTGGGTCTATAACTCATTAAAGAAGAATACTTAGTTTTTGCATGCAAGTGTCTAGATTGACCATAGCCTAAAAGGTTGGAATATTTGTAAAAAGTAGTCAAACAAAAAGAGATCTCCTTGTTTCGTAATGCCATCAGGTAAACAGAAGATTTAGACCAATGTAGATACAGTTCATTTTCCATATAGTTTTTGATTTGGAAGATTTCCTTTTTTAATAACTGGTGTGGATACTGTTTGACGCACCACAAAAAATAGGAGGCATCACATTTATTAATAACAAGTGTTTTGTAATTATGATAGGTGGCTCTAGAAATGTTAAAAATCTTTACCGCTGATTCGATAGAAACAAATTCTTTTGCAATCTCGATAACATTGACAATCTTTTCTTTTTGCAGTGCAACTTGTTTCCTAACTCCTTTAACATTGCCCGTAATTTCGTGATAGGTATCCGATAGTTTGAAATACGCTTCCATTACTTTTTTGCTGTTGCTGGATGCTCCAACTCTTTTTATCAACTCCAATTCCTCTTTTATGAAGGAGGCTATTTCGCAACCTGCGTATTTATTTTCTTTTTCTCGCTCCCAGCGATGCTTGTTGGTTTTTGGGATTTGGTTTTTTAGGGTGTTCGGCAAATTGCCATATAAGCCGTTTCGGATATAATGCTTGACATTGGTATCCCAAGAAATGCGAGAAAGTTGATGAACCATAAAAGGAATTTGCAGCGTAAATAGTCTTGTTTCAAAATGCGGTTAGTTCGGTGAATAAGTGCCACGGCTTTAGGTAATCTCACCTCAGAATCTACAAATAATTATTACCCTTTATTGGCTGTGGTTACTGTATCATCATCGTATAAATTGACTTGCTATCCTGCGTGACCTAAAACAATAATGCTACGACTCATTCTTGCGAGTTCTGTGAACATTCTGCTTCCTGTTCCTCCTGCACGAATAAGATTCACGATTACGGGATTGGTTGGGTTTATCAGGTAATTGTCTGTATAGTGCACGGGGTATTGTGTGTTTATGACAGTAGTTTTTTAAGGGTTGAACCATTTTTAATTAAGGATTTCATAGGGAACTGTTTTCGGCTACCAAGAAGGCTTTGCCATAATTGAATGATGTTTCCTTATTATGGGACTATGAAATACATTCAATACTGCTTGGGAAATTTTTATCACGCCTAATTTTTACTAAGGAGTAAAAACTAAATCGCATAAAATTTCTTGATGATTAAAGAGAAGGTTCTAATCTTAAAAACAGATGAAAAATAAGCTATATATTCTAAATGTTTCCTTGTTTTTTTGTAAATTTGCTATTGATTTACAAGGAATTTAGTTGAAAATGAATGCAATGAGCACCATTACTAAATCGTTACCGATAGAGTTTATGAATCTTGTAAACTACTCTTAATTAGCTACTTTCAGCTTTACTACTCTTTTTTTGCAAAAAAGCGGAGAAACCTCAAAATCAGTAATGTCCGATGTATAACAAAACAAACCCGGATATAATAAAAATAAAGCTAATAAAACAGCAGCTTATGTTAAAAAAGTAAGAAAAGTTCACAAAAACAAAAATTATTATTTATCTTTAAAATGTATTAAAAACCCGCTAAAAAACATGCTTTTTTAAGATAGTAACATTTATGAAAAATAGTAACAAAAACAAAGAAGAACTTATAAAATAGCTTAATAATTTGCATAAAAAGCAGAATAGTGTAGTTGATTTATACCAGAAAGATCTCGAAGACTATAATGCCGAAAAACTAATTTTAAATACAGATTATCAAAAAGCAGAAATACAGCGACTAATTAGCGAGCATCAAGTAATTCTGCTTGAATTAGAATTAATTATTCAGGAACTTACTCTTCAAAATGAAGAAAAAGAAAACAGAACAAAGGAATTAGCCATTGTCAACACACAACTTTCCTTTCAAAATAAAGAAAAAAGAAAAAGAGCTGACGAATTAACCAAGGCCAACTTCGTTCTTGCTTTTGAAAATGAAGAAAAAGCAAAAAAAGCCGCAGAATTAGTTACTATTTATGATTTATTAATCAAAAAAAAACAAAGGTTAGATGTCATTTTAGAAGTTTCTAATTCAGGAACTTGGGGATTGAATCTACAAAAAGGCGAAACCATTTTTTAATGAGAGATGGGCTTCTATCATAGGTTATACTTTAGAAGAAATTACCCCAACAAACATGGATACTCGCATAAAACATACACATCCTGACGACATATCAAAATCAAACTTATTACTAAAAAAATACTGCAATGGAGAAGTAGATTATTATGAATGTGAATCTCGTATGAAGCATAAAAATGGCCAATGGATTTGGGTACTTGATAGAGGAAAAGTAAATGAATGGGACAAAAATGGAAAAATGTTGATGATGTCTGGCATTCGCGAAGACATTACCGAAAGAAAACTAGCCGAGATTAAACTACGAGAAAGTGAATATCGTTATCGCTCACTTGTAGAGTGGTCTCCAGAATCTATCATTGTACAACGAAAAGGCAAAATAATTTATGTAAATCCAGCGGCAATCAGGATGTTTAAATTAGTTTCGATTGATGATTTATTAGGGAAATCAATCTTTGATTGGGCACATTTAGACAGCCAAAACTTAATAAAGGAAAGAATAAAAATGCTTGTAGCAATTGGCGATTCTACGCCCAGTGTAGAACTTAAACTAATTACGCAGGACAGATCAATTATTTATGTTAAAAGCCAAGCTTTAGTAATTAATTATGATGGAAAAATAGCTGTACAATATTCATTAAGAGATATAACTTATAAAAAAAGAATTAGAAAATTCCTTAGCCAAAGTGAACGAAATTGCTCATTTAGGAGCATGGGAATTAAATTTGAATAATTACAAATTAAATTTATCCAATATCACAAAGGAAATTCTAGAAGTTGAAAATAATTTTGATATTGATCTTGATAATGCTATATCCTTTTTTAATCTTGAGAAGAAAAGAAACGGAATTGTAGCAGTACTAAAAAAAGGAGTTGTAACAGGCGAAAAATGGGAAAAAGAATTAATAATTAGAACCGCAAAAGGCAATGATTTATGGGTGAAAATAATTGGTGAAACCGAATTCCTTAATGAAAATCCGATACGAATAAATGGTAGTTTCCAAGACATTAACACCAATAAACAAACCCAATTAGCCCTTCAAAAAAACTTAAAAGAGTTAGAAGATTATAAGTTTGCCCTGGATCAATCTGCCATTATTGCAATTACAGATGAAAAGGGGGTTATAAAAACTATTAATGATAATTTTTGCAAAATATCTCAATATAGCAAAGAAGAATTAATAGGTAATTCCCATAAAATTATAACATCTAATTATCATTCTGAAGCATTTTTCAAAGAGATACAAGACACCATAACATCTGGAAAAGTGTGGAAAGGAGTCATAAAAAACAAAAAGAAAAACGATGAATATTATTGGGAAAACACCACAATTGTTCCTTTTTTAGATGCTAATAACAAGCCTTGTCAATACCTTAGTATTCGGTATGATATAACAGAAATTAAAAACAACGAAGACAAAATCAAGTAAACGATGAAATATATCAAACATTAATATA
This sequence comes from uncultured Bacteroidota bacterium, assembly GCA_903837025.1. Taxonomy (GTDB): domain Bacteria; phylum Bacteroidota; class Bacteroidia; order Flavobacteriales; family Flavobacteriaceae; genus Flavobacterium. The sequence continues at coordinate 4,564 of CAILTC010000053.1, forward strand.
TACATAATGAATAAATTAAAATACTCAAAAACTGTAAATACTCTCTTTTTCACACCTTCAAAATTTCTATTTATAGGATTTATATCGCTTTTTTTTATTTTTCAAAGTTGTAGCAAAAATGATAATCCTATTGTTGTAAATCCTCCATCATCCTTTCAAACTCCCAACATTGAAGATGTTGTAATGTATGAAATAAATCCTGCGGCATTTAGTACAACTAAAAATTTTCAGGGAATAACGAATCGGTTAGACGATATAAAAGCATTGGGAATTAATACCATTTGGATCATGCCAATATATCCTGTTGGGGTCCTGAAATCTTTCGGCTCTCCTTATTGTGTCAAAGATTATACTGCAGTTAATCCAAGTTTAGGAACATTACAAGAACTTAAAACTTTAGTAACCAAAGCCCACGAAAAAAACATTGCCGTACTATTAGATTGGGTAGGCAATCACACTTCATGGGACAATACATGGATTACAAATAAAAGCTGGTACACACAAGATGCAAATGGAAATATCATTAGTCCAGCAGGAACAAATTGGAATGATGTTGCCGACTTAAATTATAATAATAGTGACATGCGGATTGCCATGATTGCTGCAATGAAATACTGGGTCGAAAACGCCAACATTGACGGATATCGTTGTGATGCAGCAGATTTTATTCCTTTTGATTTTTGGCAGCAAGCCATCAATTCGCTTCGGAAAATTCCAGGAAAAAATCTAATTATGCTCGCAGAAGGTAACCGCGCAGATCATTTTAATGCTGGTTTTCAATTAGACTTTTCATGGGATTATCTAAGTACATTAAAAAACGTATTTACAGCTAATCAAAATGTCTCCACCCTATTTTCAACAAACGCAAATGAATATCTATCGGTACCAAACGGAAAGCAAAAACTTAGATTTACTACGAATCATGACGAATCCAATCAAGCAACTCCAATCACTGTTTTTGGCGGAAAAAATGGCGCTCTTGCCGCATCAGCAATTACAATCTTTATGCAAGGTGTTCCATTGATTTATTGCGGACAAGAAGTGGGCGTTAGCAATACTTCTACCTATAACGGAAGCGCAACAATCAATTGGAATACGAATGGCGATATGCTTTCAGAATACACTAAAATGTTGACTTTTTATAACAGTTCTAATGCCGCTCGAAAAGGAATTCTAACAACGTTTAGCGATACTAATATTGCTTTTTTTGAAAAAAAATTGGGTGCCGAAACCATTCTAGTAATCACAAATACGCGCGCAACTACACAAACTCTTTCTGTTCCTGCTGTCTTACAAGGAAATTGGAATAATGCGTTTACCAATTCAGCTGTAAGCCTTTCTAACAATCTATCCTTGAGTCCGTACCAATATTTAATTCTTAAAAACTGATATTAAACTTGTACTCAAAAGTTCATAATAATTTGATATTTTAACCCGTTGGGTGTAATTTAATTATTTAACCACATAGAACATAGATTTTAAAAATTCCGAAAGTCGTTTTACTCTACGAAACGTAAACTTCATCAATGGCGAGAACCACAGGTTATGCAGCAATAACTTCAATGTTTCTGGAAGGTATATTTACCAAAAAGGGTGTTTTTCCTCAAGAATTAATTGGAAAACAGGAGCCCTATTTTGAGTAAATTTTTAACTATTTGCAAAATCAAAATGGAAATTATTTAAAAACACAACGGAAATTATTGCAACTCGAAATATCAAATTTTTCTACCTTTGCTTTTCAAAATTTTAATGAATGAATATCAAGCTCATCGCCATTGGCAAAACCGATAATAAAAATCTTCAATCCTTAATTGATGAATATCAAAAACGCTTGTCTTTTTATATCAAATTCGATTTAGAGATTATTCCCGATATCAAGAACGTAAAAAACTTGTCGGAAAGTCAGCAAAAGGAGAAAGAAGGCGAATTAATTTTGGCGAAAATCACCCCAACCGACCAACTTATTTTATTGGACGAAAACGGAAAAACCTTTTCGAGTGTAGCCTTTTCAGAGGAATTACAGAAGAAAATGAATTCAGGCGTAAAAACTTTGGTTTTCGTTATTGGCGGTCCTTACGGATTTTCAGATGCTGTTTATAATAAAGCAAACGGCAAAATATCACTTTCGTTAATGACCTTTTCGCACCAAATGGTTCGCTTGTTTTTTATTGAACAAATATACCGCGGCTTTACGATTTTGAAGAATGAACCATATCACCATCAGTAAAAGTCAGTAGTTTTCAGATATTTCGAAGCAAAGCAATCGTATCTCGATCCTCAAAATAAAAATATTTTTTTTCTTAAAAATCATTAAGAAATTAAGTTTCATTAAGTGAAAACTTAATTTCTTAATGGTTCAAATGTTTTTTTTATACAACAATAAAAACTGAACTAAAATCAATAACCAAACTCTATTTTAAGATTTTTATCAATTATTTACGTTGATTGAAAATTTTGTATTGAATATATACTCCATAAAAACATCAAGTTTATTTGATTGCAACAAGTCTTCAGTGATGTTAATTTTTCTTAAAATGGGACCTGTTTTAATAATTTAATCCTTATATTTATACAGTCTAAATAAACGAACCCCAAGTCGTACTTCATTGAAATTTAAAAAGTTATAAAAACTACATTCTTACTATTAGTTTATCATTTTTTAACCCTTTAAAAAAATTTTATATGAAACACTTAATTAGATTATCAGTAATTACAGTTCTTTTTTTGGGAATAATTTCATGTACTAGTAACAGTCCAACAACCCCTTTACCTCCAAATTTACTTACTTTTAATGCAACCTTAAACGGAACCAGTGAAGTTCCTTCAAATGCCTCAACGGCAACTGGAACTGCAGTACTTGTTTTTAACAATACCTCTAAAACCTTTACAATTACAATAAATTATTCCGGAATAACTGCAACCGCTTCCCACATACATAGTGGTGCTATTGGCGTCAGCGGAGGAGTTGTTTTTCCGCTTGATATTACAAATAATCCCATAATATATACAAGTGCAGCTTTAACTACAGCACAAGAAGCTGACCTCAAAGCCAATCTTTATTATGTAAACATTCACAGCACCGCATTCCCAAATGGAGAAATAAGAGGACAACTTATTTTATATGTTGCCCCAAGTAGCGGAGGATATTAATGAATAAAAAGCTTATTTAGACAATTATTTCGCAAAAAGTTTTCCCGATTTTTGTTGAACAAACGGGAAAACTTTTTCGTTTATATCCTCTTCAAAAAGATATTGTTAGTAGATAAACTCTTTTTTTACATTCTCAACAA
>CAILTC010000054.1 GCA_903837025.1 uncultured Bacteroidota bacterium
ACCCTACTATAAATTGAAAATTTATTTAAAAAAAAAAAGTAAATTGAAAAAAACAAAAAAAAGTAGGGTAATTCAATTTGGGAATGTTTTAGCTTAACAAAACAAATAATAAAAACACAAACACTTATGAAACTTAAATTTACAATACTATTTACAGCCGTTATATTTCTTGCAAGTATGCAATCTTGTACAGTTCCAAACCCATATCAGTCCATAAACAATAACGGCAATAATACAACAAACACAGGAAATAATTCTAATGCCGAAAATGAAAGTAATTCTAGTGAACCAACTTCTGGAGGAACATCAGGAGGAAATACTGGCGGGGCAAGTAGTTCAAATGGCAGTAGCAAAAGCCACAATATGGGACTTAATTGTATGAGTTGTCATAAACCTGGTGGAGGTGAAGCTCCTACTTGGCAAGTAGCTGGAACGGTTTATGACCAGGCACTGATAACGCCTTACCCAAACGCAACAGTAAATCTTTATACGGGTCCAAACGGAACAGGAACTTTAAAATATACCATCAAAGTTGATGGACGAGGAAACTTCTACACTTCAGGAAACATTGATTTTACTGGTGGCTTATACCCTTCGGTAACTGGAAGCACAACGACCAACTTCATGTCATCTTCAATTACCACTGGAGCATGCAATAGTTGCCACAACACTATTACAATGGATAGAATCTGGATCAAATAAAACCAAATTTCATCTTAATATATTTCGCATAATTCATTGAAAAATAACAATGAATTATGCGTTTTTTTTATAATACTAAGAGTCCAAATTCCCTCAAAGTATTCACCGGTTTCGAATACCAAAACAATTCGAAATCTTCTAGAGAAGTCTCGAAATCAGATTTTATTTCTTGAAAACTAAGGATTTTAGAATTTGAAACTGCTATTTTTTGAAGTATTTCTAGCAGCCATTCGCCTTCGTTTTTATTCGTTTGAATTGCAAAACTTTTTTTCTTATCGTGAAACGTCAAAGTCATCATTTCCCAAGAATTCCCTTTCTTCGATTTTGTAAAATGTGCAACAGAAGGCTTCCCGCCTAACCAAACAATTTTGGCAGTTGGTTTAATGTTAAAATCATCGTCTTCGGCTAAAGCATCTGCAATAAAATCAGGATGAATTCTCGTTTTTGGAATTTTAAAATCGAACCAATCCTGTAATTCATAATCAAAACAAATCCCGTGCATAAAATTGTACAAAGATTTCTTCAATCCAAAACTGAATTTACCGTGATCGATTCCTGTTTTATCCACATAATTAATGTCATTATTGGCAAAAGTTCCTATAGTTTCATTCTCTTTCACAACACCAAATTTTTCCGGATTCATTCCAACAGGACTGTGCGCCGTCATGGCAAATTGATGCCAAAAACCAGATTGCAGTACGCCAACTTCAAACAATTGCCTTACCATTTCTAGACTATCTACCGTTTCCTGAATGGTTTGCGTTGGATAGCCATACATCAAATAGGAATGAACCATGATGTCAGCTTCGGTAAAATTCCGTGTCACTTTTGCCACTTGTTCTACCGTAACTCCTTTGTCAATTAGTTTCAATAATCGGTCTGAAGCCACTTCGAGTCCGCCAGAAACAGCGATACAGCCCGAAGCTTTCAAGAGTAAACACAAATCTCTGGTAAAACTTTTTTCGAATCGAATGTTGGTCCACCACGTAACCGATAATTTTCTGCGAAGTATTTCGAGTGCCAAAGCGCGCATCAAAGCGGGTGGAGCTGCTTCATCTACATAATGAAAACCGTTTTGCCCCGTTTGAGCAATCATTTCTTCCATTCGATCGCACAATAAATTGGCGGCAATAGGTTCATAAACTTTGATATAATCTAATGAAATATCGCAAAAAGTACATTTCCCCCAATAGCAACCGTGCGCCATGGTGAGTTTGTTCCATCGGCCATCGCTCCACATTCGGTGCATGGGATTCACAATTTCGATAACCGAAATGTATTTATCCAATAACAAATCTGAATAATCAGGCGTACCCACTTCGGATTGTTTATAGTCGCTTCGGGTAGAATCATTTTTATAAACTACTTTACCGTTTTCGAGGAGAAAAGTTCTTTTGGCAACCCCGTCCTTCGGCCACCCTTCCAATGGATTGGAATTGAGCACCACATCGCATATTAGTTCTACTGGCAATTCGCCATCATCCAAAGTAATAAAATCAAAAAATTCAAAAACACGAGCATCCGAAAGCGAACGCAATTCGGTATTGGGGAAACCGCCGCCCATGGCAATTTTTATGTTGGGATGATTTTTTCGAACCCATTGAGCGGAACGAAAAGCGGAATATAAATTTCCCGGAAAAGGAACCGAAATCAAGAATAATTCGGGTTGAATGGTTTCGATTTTTGCTTTCAAAAGAGAAATTAAAATTCCATCAATATAAGTGGGTTCTTGTTGTAAAGCCAAATAGAGTTCGTCGAAAGAATTAGCACTTCTACCCAAACGTTCTGCATACCGGCTGAAACCAAAATTGGCATCGACACATTCTACAATGAAATCCGAAATATCTTCTAGGTATAAAGTCGACAAATGCTTGGCTTTATCCTGCGTTCCCATCGTTCCGAAAGCCCAGTCAAGTTCCTCTAATTGTGCAAATCGAGAAGCCTCGGGCAAATAATCTTCTTGGCAAATTTGCAATGCCAATGTTGGATTTTTCCCTTGCAAAAAAGCAATAACCGAATCGATCGTTTTGATGTATTCGTCTTGCAAAGCGAGAATTCTTTGAGTGTTAGGTGTTAAGTGCTGCGCGTCAGGTGTTGGCTGATGAAACAAATCTTCCAAACCTTTTTTCGAAAACAATTCCAAAATCACTTCAATACCCAAATCCGCTTGGGTTGCGGGAATATTTTTGGTATTCAAAAAACCTTTGATATAAGCCGTTGCCGGATACGGGGTATTGAGTTGGGTAAATGGTGGCGTGATGAGAAATACTTTGGTTTTCAAGTGTAATGTTTTGTGCAAAAGTAGGGGATATTTATGGGATTATCCCAAAAGTAGTTCAGTACTCGAATTATTTATTTTAAAATTTTAGTCCTGAAATTTTAACGTATTTAATTACATTTACGACTTGAACCTTCCTTAATAATGAAACACAAATTACTCATACTATTTTTATTGTTATCTAGCTCAATATTTGCTCAAAACAAAAACCAATCCATTGGCTTCAAGGAAAACAAAGGCCAGATTATTGACCAGAAAGGAAAACCAAATCCTGACGTGAAATTCCTTTTGAACACTCACGGATTGAACGTTCAAATTAAAAATAATGGGTTTTCGTATGACATTTATGAAACCAAAAAGCATCCTTTATCTGATAAACAAAAAGAAAAACTGCATCCGTTTTCACATTCAGAAAACAACAAAGAAAAACTTCCCGACTATTCATTAGAATACATTTATCATAGAATTGACATTGATTTTGTGAATTCAAATCCTAAAGTAGAACTGGTAACAGAGGAGAAATCGAAGGACTACGACAATTATTATAATGTACCCAATAAACCTGATGGCGTTTTGATGGTACACCAATACAAACAAATCACTTACAAAAATATTTATCCTAATATTGATGTTGTTTTCTCTATTCCGAAAGACTCTTTGAAAGCGGTAGAATATAATTTTGTCGTTCATCCTAACGGAAAAATTTCGGATATTCAATTGAAATTAAACGGTGCCAAAACCGATTTGGTTGACAATAAAATCCGAATGCAAGTTCGTTTTGGCGAAATGGAAGAAACGCTTCCCACCAGCTGGACAGAAAATGGAAAAGACAAAAAGGAAATTGCTGTGGGTTATAAAAAAATCAGAAAAGACGTTTATGGGTTTGAAAGTAAGGAAAACATTGCTAATAAAACCGTGATTATAGATCCAGTGCCGACAAGGCTTTGGGGAACTTTTTATGGAGATGAGACAAATTCTGGCAACCTTACTTTTACTGATATTGATACTGATATCGCTGGAAACATTTATTTTACTGGATATACAATGAGTAAGTCTGGTAGTTATGCAACTTCTGGAGCACATCAAACATCAGTAATTGATCCTATTACAATTTCTTATGATGGAATCATTGTAAAATTTGATTCTGATGGAAAACGTCTTTGGGGAACTTTTTATGGAGGAAAAGGGAGAGATTTAATCAATGGATTAAAAATTGATTTTGAAAATAATCTTATTGTTACTGGAAATACGGATAGTAAAACAAATATATCAACAACCAACACAATGAAAGGCTATGAAGATGCTTTTCTTGTAAAATTCAATTCATCAGGAGAGCGAATTTGGGGAAGATATTTCGGAGGCGAAGTTGATGAGAGTGCTTTCGATGTAGATGTTGATATTAGTAACAATATTTATATAGTTGGAACAACAAGAAGTTATACTGGCATTTCTATAAACAATACTTATCAAACCTTACTTAACAATGCTGGAACAATATCAAATTCTTCTAATGATGCATTTATAGCAAAATTTGATAAAAATGGAATTATTATTTGGAGCACTTACGTTGGAGGAGAATCTTTAGATGAATTAAGATGTATAAAAGTAGGAACAGATTTTTTAGTTACAGGAGGAAATACGTTTAGCACAACTAATATTTCAACACCAGGTACTTTTCAAGAAAATCATAATAGCTCCATTTTCTCTTGGGACGGAATGGTTTTCAAATTTTCATTAGATGGAAATCGAATTTGGAGTACCTATTATGGAGGAGAATCTGGACTTGACTTGATAAAAACAATAGAATTAGATGACGAAAACAATGTTTATATTGGAGGTACAACTGGCAGCAAAACCAATATTGCTACATCAGGTTGTTTTGATGAATCTAACAATATGGGGCTAGAAAAAGGATTTATTGCAAAACTAAATAAAGATGGTCAACGGGTTTTCGGAACCTACTTTGGAGCTTATACTATAATTTATTCTATAATTTATAAAAACAATTTCCTATATCTTGGTGGTATGGGAGGTTTAAATCCATTTTACAAAAGTACTCCAATAACTACCCCTTGTGCATATAAAAGAGAAGGACTCGCAGAAGGCTATATAGGAAAATTTTCCACGTCTGGTAATTTAATAATGGGCACATTTACAGGAGGATTTGACCAGTATTCCGAAAATAAAATTAGTGTTAAAAACAATAATATTATTATTGGCGGAACAACAGTTTCTACTATTGAGACTGATTCAAACTCATATCAACAAAATCTGTTAGGCAGTAAAAATTTTTATTTAATGAAATTTACTGAGGATATAAATTTTAGCATTAGTGCATCTCTTTCAAGTAATTCTCCTGTTTGCATTGGAAAAAAATTAACTTTTAATGTAGATTCAGGATATGATTATTCTTGGTCAGGTCCAAATGGATTTAGTAGTAATCTACAAAATCCGTTTATTGATAATACAACAATCGCAAATAATGGTGTTTATAATTTAATCGTAAGCAATAATTGTGGTTTGCAAAAAAGTTATGACATAAATATTGTCATCGGAGATATTGAACCTCCAGTTCCAAATCTCGCAACACTCCCAACAATAACAGGCGATTGCAACACCACAATTACCACAATCCCAACTGCAACTGATGCTTGCGCAGGAGCAATTACGGCAACAACTGCAAGTCCACTTTCTTATAGTTTACCTGGAACTTATACTATCGTTTGGGATTATGATGATGGCAATACCAACATTTCACATCAAAACCAAAAGGTTACCATTAACAATAAGCCATTGCCAACGGTAACTTCTCCACAATATTTTTGTATTCAACAAAATACAACTATAAATGAAATAGCAATCACAGGTCAAAACATAAAATGGTATGATACTTCAACCAACGGGAATTTATTAACAAACACAACTTCACTACAAAGCGGAATAACGTATTATGCTTCGCAAACTATAAACGGCTGCGAAAGTTCGAGAACACCAATCCTAATAAACATTCAAAATACAGCTGCTCCAACTGCAACCACTCCGCAAAGTTTTTGTACCAGCCAAAATCCAACTTTGAATAATCTTGTAGTTGCTGGAACTACCCTAAAATGGTATGATGCTACAACAGCTGGAAACCTTTTGCCTATTTCAACTCCTTTGCAAGATGGGAAAACCTATTATGCAACGCAAACGCTAATGGGTTGCGAAAACCCAACTAGATTGGCTGTTTCGGTATCCCTAATTACCTCTTTGCCTGCTAATAATTATTCGGAATCATTTTGTGATGATTTGAATGATGGAACAGAAACCGTGAATTTAAGCAATTACAATTCCGATATTATTTCGAATATTAATTATAATTTCTCTTATTATAATTCTCATTCTGGTGCCGAAAATGAAACGGCAGCCGATAAAATAAGTAACATTACCAATTAT
>CAILTC010000055.1 GCA_903837025.1 uncultured Bacteroidota bacterium
ATGCCTTATATGGTTTAAATAAATTACCTCAAACTTGCACCTAATTCCGTTTCGAAATTCTTTTGCAACTTGCCCATAATTTTATCGATTTGAACATCGGTCAAGGTTTTTGTGGTGTCTTGAATGGTGAAACTAACTGCATACGATTTCTTGCCTTCTGGAAGATTTTTACCTTGGTAAACATCAAATAAACTAATGTCTTTTAACAATGATTTCTCCGTTTGTCTAGCGATAGAATAAATAGAATCGAATGTTACATTGTCATCTAATAACAAAGATAAATCTCTACGAACTTCAGGATATTTAGGTATTTCGGTGAATTTGATTTTATTAGAAAGTAATTTCAAAATCAAAGCCCAATTAAAATCAGCGAACAAAACCTCTTGCTTTATATCGAAATGTTTTAAAACTGATTTTTTTACAACACCATATTCTACAATAATATCATTTCCGAAACCTATTGCAATTCCTTCAGAAAACACATCCGAAGTCATTGGAAGATTTTGTGTTTTTTGAATTCCTAATCTCGAAAGAACTCCATTTACATACCCTTTGAATAAAAAGAAATCCGAAGGTTTTTGAGCATTTGTCCAGCTTTCTTGATTTCTGTTTCCTGTGATAAATAGCGTTAAATGCTTATTTTCTTCATTACCAGAAGGAAGTTTATGATAAGTCTTTCCAAATTCGAAAAATTTCAAATCTGAATTTCTACGGTTTATATTATACGATACTGCTTCTAATCCTGAGAATAATAAAGATTGTCTCATTGCTGATAAATCATTGCTCAACGGATTTAATATCATTACATTATGTTCCCCTTTTAAATTTTCGGATAATTGAACATAGGAAGGTGTCGTCAATGAATTGGCCATCATTTCATTAAATCCTTGTGAATTCAATTGAGTTGCAATTACGTTTTGAACTTTATAATCTTCGGTTCTAGGCGCAATTGAAACCGTAGCATTTAGTTTCTCCGAAAATTTGATATTGTTATATCCATAAACGCGAAGAATTTCTTCAATCACATCAATTTCTCTTTGAACATCGACGCGATAAGCAGGAATTATCAAGCCTAATCCAGCATCGGAAACACTATTTACTTTGATTTCTAATGAAGCTAAAATATTTTTTATAATTTCTTTTGATAATTCTTGACCTATAATTTTCTTTACATTATTGAAATTCAAAAACACAGGAAAATCTTCAATTTTCTTTGGATAAAGATCAACAATATCCGAAGTTATTTCGCCACCCGCAACCTCTTGAATTAATAAAGCAGCACGTTTTAAGGCATATCTTGTGATATTTGGGTCAATTCCTCTTTCAAATCGGAATGAAGCATCGGTATTTAATTGATGTCTTTTGGCACTTTTTCGAATGCTAACAGGATTAAAATAAGCGCTTTCAAGGAAAATTGAAGTGGTTTTATCTGAAACTCCAGACTCTTTTCCTCCAAAAACTCCCGCAATACATAAAGGACCTTTTTCGTCACAAATCATTAAATCTTCTTCGTGCAAAGTTCTTTCTATATCATCAAGTGTCGTAAACTTCGTTCCAGAAGGAAGTGTTTTTACAATTATTTTTCCGTTTATTTTGGCAGCATCAAAGGCATGAAGCGGTTGGCCTAATTCGTGTAAAACGTAATTAGTAACATCGACAATATTATTTTTTGGATTTATTCCAATAGCTTTCAGACGGTTTTGCAACCAAGCGGGGGAGGGTTTTATTGTAATTCCTGAAATGGTAACACCGCAATATCTTGGTGCCAAAAGGTTTTTTTCGACATTTACATCAATTTTCAAAGATCTTTTGTCTACTCTAAAATTACTAACTGAAGGGGTAATCAGTTCGACATTAACACCTGTTTGCATTAAACCGGCTCTCAAATCTCTGGCTGTTCCAAAATGACTCATGGCATCAGCACGATTTGGAGTCAATCCAATTTCGAAAACTTCGTCATTTTCGATTTTGAAAACACTTGCAGCGGTTGTTCCAGCAGCAATTGAATCATCAAGAACCATGATTCCGTCATGACTTTCGCCAAGACCTAATTCGTCTTCGGCGCAAATCATACCGTGGCTTTCTTGTCCACGAATTTTTCCTTTTTTAATTTGAAAAGCAACTCCTGCTGCATCATATAAAGTAGTTCCGATGGTGGCAACAGGTACTTTTTGACCTGCAGCAACATTAGATGCACCACAAACAATCTGAACTGGAACTCCATCGCCTAAATCTACCGTAGTTATTTTTAATCTGTCGGCATCCGGATGTTGAACGCAAGTAAGAACGTGGCCAACAACAATACCTTCTAATCCGCCTTTTACCGATTGATATTTCTCTACAACTTCTACTTCAAGACCTAAATCGGTCAATAAAGCCGCAGTTTCTTCGGATTTCCAGTCTATTTTAATGAATTGTTTTAACCAGTTATAAGATATTTTCATTTGTCAAATTTAATAAGATTGCAAATATAAGGATTGCAGTTTGGAGTAAGAAACAAATCATTTGGTTTTTTATACTTGAATTCACAGATTATATTTAGATTCAAAATAA
>CAILTC010000056.1 GCA_903837025.1 uncultured Bacteroidota bacterium
GGAATACTAATGCTAATTTTTTCATTATAAATTATAGGTTAAGTTTCTTTAATAAATCCTAATAAAACACCACCGTTTTATTGCCATAAACCATCGTTTTGCGTTCGGCATGAAGTTTTATGGCTCTTGCCAAAACGATTCTTTCTAAATCTCGTCCTTTCATTATAAAATCTTCCACCGAATTAATATGCGAAACTCGAGCGATATCTTGTTCGATAATTGGGCCTTCGTCCAAAGCTGCCGTTACATAATGACTGGTGGCTCCAATGATTTTTACACCGCGTTTAAACGCCGAATGATACGGTTTTGCCCCCGGAAAAGCAGGCAAAAACGAATGATGAATATTGATGATTTTATTTTCATAAAGCGAAATCAAATTCGGCGTTATGATTTGCATATATCGTGCCAAAACCACAAAGTTAATTTCGTGTTTTTGCAGTAATTCAATTTGTTGTTTTTCGCCTTCTTCTTTATTTTCTTTGGTAAACGGAACATAGAAAAACGGAATTTTAAAACGCGCTGCAATTGGTCTTAAGTCATCGTGATTGCTGATGATTAGCGGAATTTCGACATTCAATTCGCCTGCGCTAAAACGCCCTAAAATGTCAAATAAACAGTGATCGTATTTCGATACAAAAAGCGCCATTTTGGGTTTTTGTTCCTTGGTGTGAATCTCCCATTTCATGCCAAAATCAGTCGCAATTGTTTGTTCAAAAGCATTTTTTATGTGGGCGACATTGCTGTTTTTATTGGTAAGTTCACATTCCAATCGCATAAAAAAAACATCCTGTTCCCGATCTACATGCTGGTCGATGTAAATGATATTTCCTTCCACTTTCAATATAAAATCGGTCACGGCGGCAATTATTCCTTTTTGATCCGCACAATGTATAAGTATAGTAATCTGTTGCATACTGTTTTTTTTTTTGAAGCTATTTCCCGCTAACCGCTCTATCTTTTCCTGGCTAAAGAAGCCAGAAAAAGGATGCCGCTTTTATCGGGGCTAGGCAATTCGTTTTATCGATAATTTTTTTCAAAACTAATCTTATTTTTGATAAAAAAGGCAAGCAGATACTATTTTATGTTTTATGCTGTTTTTGGTGAATTATTTTCTAAAAATTACGTAAATTGCATGTATTAATTGTCATATTCATAAAAAAATGCTACCTGTAAAACCGTATTTACCCATAAATAAAGTAAGAATCGTAACTGCCGCATCTCTTTTTGACGGTCATGATGCCGCCATCAATATTATGCGAAGAATAATACAGGCAACTGGGGTCGAAGTGATCCATTTAGGACATGATCGCAGTGTAGAGGAAGTAGTGAATACCGCCATTCAAGAAGATGCCAATGCTATTGCGATGACTTCGTATCAAGGCGGACATATCGAATATTTCAAATACATGCGCGATTTGCTTTGCGAAAAAGGTGCAGCTCATATCAAAATATTTGGCGGTGGCGGAGGCGTAATTCTTCCGTCGGAAATTGCCGATTTGCAAGCGTATGGAATTACAAGAATTTATTCGCCAGATGATGGTCGAAAAATGGGACTTCAAGGAATGATTAATGATTTGGTTGAAAGATCCGATTATCCTATTGGGAATAAATTGGAAGAAGAAATCAACTTTCTTGAAGATAAAAATCCAACGGCAATTGCCCGAATTATATCGTCTGCGGAGAATTTTCCCGAAATAGCAGCCTCGTCATTAGAGAAAATTAAAAAAATAAATAAGGATTCAAAAACACCTATTCTCGGAATCACAGGCACAGGCGGTTCTGGAAAATCGTCTTTGGTCGATGAATTAGTGCGTCGGTTTTTAGTTGATTTTCCCGAGAAAACCATCGGAATCATTTCTGTAGATCCTTCAAAACGCAAAACGGGTGGGGCACTGCTTGGCGACAGAATCCGGATGAATGCCATTAATAATCCTCGGGTTTATATGCGTTCTTTGGCAACAAGACAATCTAATTTGGCTTTGTCCAAATACGTAGCCGATGCAATTCAGGTGATAAAAGCAGCAAAATATGATTTGATTATTCTTGAAACTTCAGGAATCGGACAATCCGATACCGAAATTACGGATCACTCCGATGTTTCTCTTTATGTGATGACGCCCGAATTTGGCGCAGCTACGCAATTAGAAAAAATCGATATGCTTGATTTTGCAGATTTAGTGGCTCTGAATAAATTTGATAAACGTGGCGCACTTGACGCTTTGCGTGACGTAAAAAAACAATACCAACGCAACCATAATCTTTGGGACACAGATTTAGACACTTTACCCGTTTTTGGGACAATCGCTTCTCAATTCAATGATCCGGGAATGAATACATTGTACAAAGCGATTATGGATAAAATTCATGAGAAAACAAATTTCCATTTGAAATCGACTTTTAAAATTTCTCCCGAAATGAGCCAGAAAATCTTCGTGATTCCGCCACATCGCACCCGATATTTATCCGAAATCGCAGAGAATAACAGGAAATATGATGCAATGGCTTTGACTCAGGTTGAAGTAGCCCAGAAATTATATGGTATTTTCAAAACGATTGAATCGGTTGCTGGAAAAATACCAATTATCGACAAATTTGGAATAAATACAAGCTTGTCTGGGTTTCAGACCCTGACAGGCTTAAATGAATTCTTAACCC
>CAILTC010000057.1 GCA_903837025.1 uncultured Bacteroidota bacterium
ACAAGATTTGTTGACGGAAGAAAAGATAAGTCAGGATATAGAAAATTCTTAATAAAATCAACAGTTGGAAAACAAAACGATTTTGCATCAATTGGAGAAGCTGTATACAGAAGATATAAAAGATTAAAAAATGAAAGATTTTTGGAATGAGCGTTATGCTGCTAAAGATTATGCTTACGGAATTGAACCTAATGTTTTTTTTAGCCAACAATTAGAAAATTTACCCAAGGGAAAAATTTTATTTCCAGCAGAAGGTGAAGGTAGAAATGCAGTTTATGCGGCTCAAAAAGAATTCGAAGTTTATGCTTTTGATAGCAGTAAAGAAGGAAAAATAAAAGCGGAACATTTAGCGAAACATAAAAATGTTTCGCTAAACTATTTAATCTCTTCTATTGAGGAAACAAAATATCCTCAACACTTTTTTGATGGTATTGTTTTAATTTTTGCTCATTTTCCTTCAAAATCTAGGAAGGAATACCATCAAAAATTACTGACCTATTTAAAGCCTAACGGGTTTATTATATTTGAAGCTTTTAGTAAAAAACAAATTCATAACACTTCAGGAGGACCTTCAAATGCTGAAATGTTGTTTTCTGAAAACGAGATTAAAATAGAATTTTCAGAAATTAATTTTACTTTTTTGGAGACGGTTGAAGTACATTTAGAGGAAGGTCCTTTTCATCAGGGGAAAGCCTCGGTTGTGCGGTTTATTGGAACAAAAAAATAAGTCATTAGGGACTGTTCTTTTGCAAAATAATTTTCAAATAACAGGCTTTTTTTTCTAAAGTAAAAGCTTCTAGAACTTTGTTTTAAAATAATTTTTCAATTGCTATTTTGTTATAAATCATATAGTTATTGTTAAATTGAAAAAACATTTACAATGTAACTTATGTTACCAACTACTTGATAGTGATGATTTATATTTGAATAACTAAATCATTCGTTATGTCAAAAATAGTAGTATTAGGAGCAGGAATTGCGGGTCATACAGCGGCGGCACACTTAAGACGCAAACTTTCTAAAGAACATGAAGTTATTGTAGTTTCTCCCAATAGAAATTACCAGTGGGTTCCGTCTAACATCTGGGTGGGAATTGGAAGAATGAAAGCCAAGGATGTTTTCTTTCCCTTAATCCCTCTATATAAAAAGAAAGGAATTGGATATATTCAAGCCAAAGTTGTTTCTTTTCATCCCGAAGGAAATGACTCTGAAGAAAAGCCTTATGTTGCGGTAGAATATCTTTATGGAGAAAATATGGGAACGCAAGAAAAAGTGACATACGACTATCTTATTAATGCGACAGGTCCAAAACTAGCATTTGATTTAACGGAAGGATTAAATCCAGGAACAAACAAAGCCTTTTCTGTTTGTACCTATGACCATGCCGAACATGCTTGGCACGGCTTACAAGAATTAATAAAAAAACTAAAAACGTCTAACGAAAAAGCTAAAATACTTATTGGAACGGGTCACCCAAAAGCAACTTGTCAAGGTGCCGCATTTGAGTACATTTTGAATGTAGAACAAGAACTGAATCGTCATAAAGTACGAGACAAAGTAGATCTAACTTGGATTTCGAATGAATATAAATTGGGTGATTTTGGAATGGACGGAATGTTGATGAATGTTGGAGGAAAACCAACAGCTTCGGATGAATTGGTTGAGATGGTTTTTCAAGATCGAGGAATAAAATCAATATTAGGTGCTGGGGTTTCTAAAGTAGAAGACGGAAAAGCACATTATGAAAATTTAGAAGGAGAATATAAAACCGAAGAGTTTGATTTTGCTATGTTGATACCCGCCTTTTCGGGACATGGTTTTAAAGCTTTTGATAAAACAAACAATGATATTACTGACAAATTATTTAAAGGTTTTATGATTGTAGATGCAGATTATACACCAAGGCCTTACGAAGAATGGACGGTTCAAGATTGGCCAGAAACATATCATAATCCGAGTTATCCCAATATTTTTGCACCAGGGATTGCTTTTGCCCCGCCACATACCATTTCGAAACCAAGAAAAAGTAAAAACGGAACAGATATTTTTCCGTCACCACCACGAACAGGAATGCCATCAGGAATTACTGCAAAACTAGTGGCCGATAATATCATTGATAGTATAAATTCAGGAAAACCATCCTTTCATCACAAAGGTTCGATGGGAAATATGGGCGCAGCTTGTATTGCTTCCTCTGGATTCGGAATGTTAAAAGGTAGAGGAATAAGCATAACAACTTTTCCGATTGTTCCCAATTATATCAAATATCCAAATTCAGGAGGAAGAGATTTGAATAAAACATTCGGCGCGCTTGGTTTAGCGGGGCATTGGGTGAAATTATCACTTCATTATGCCTTTCTATATAAAGCAAAAATGAAACCATTTTGGTGGTTAATTCCAGAATAATAACAGAATATTGGACTCGGAATATAAATAAAAATTCACTCTAAAATAAAATTATCATGGCAAAAAAAATAACAAGATTTCAGAAATTTATAATGCACAACCCGTTCATTCAGTTTTTTATGTTTGTATTTTTGAATGTAAAAATATTGAGTGTTGTTGCTTTCGGTCACGGCGGAACACGAGAAGTTTAAGACTATTTTATAAAGGAAATTCTAATATCACAATCATTTAATAATTGGGATTCATAACCTGATAATTGAATTTAAACCCATAAAATGAGACAAATAAAAGTGCTAGGAACTGGTTGTAATAAATGCAAAACGACCTATAACAATGTTTTAGAAGCAATAAAACAATTAGGAATTGAAGCGGAAGTTACCAAAGTTGAAGACATTGAAGAAATGATGAAATACAATGTTTTAACAACACCTGTTTTGATGATTGATGAAGTTGCAAAAATAAAAGGTCGTATTGCTCAAATTGATGAAATCAAAGAACTTTTAAATAATATATAATGGAAAATCAAACTTTAGTAAAAGAAATTTGCCCCACAAAAACACAAGAATGGATAAAAAATGGAGCCATATTAGTAGATGTTCGGGAAGCAGACGAAGTAGCAAATTTGGCTTTTGATGTACCAAACCTCATCAATATTCCATTAAGCATTTTTGAAGAACGATTTATAAAAATACCAAAAAACAAAGAAGTTATTTTAGTTTCCAAAACTGGCAGTAAAAGTTTAAGAGCAACAGGTTTTTTAGTGAATCACGGTTATGACAAAGTTGCGAATATGAAACATGGGATTTTGCGTTGGGTTCAAAAAGGATTTCCAACAAAAGGTGATGTGAATTCTGTTATTCAAAATGACAATTTATCTTGTTGTTCCTCCTCCAGTTGTTGCTAATTCAATCTAATGAACATGTTTAATTGGCTACAATTTTTTGCAGATTGGTTAATTTATTCCGTATTTTCAATTCAACAAAATACAAAATTAGGGGATGCTTTAAACTTTTTCGTTTTCGATACTTTAAAAATTGCGTTATTACTCTTTGTAATAACAATAATAATGGGAATTATAAATTCTTATTTTCCAGTTGAGAAAGTGCGGAATTTTTTAAGTCGAAATAAACTTTACGGATTAGAATATCTATTTTCTTCAATATTTGGTGTTATTACTCCATTTTGCTCATGTTCATCAGTTCCGCTATTTATTGGCTTTGTAAAAGGAGGGATTCCACTTGGAATAACTTTTACTTATTTAATAACTGCACCATTAGTAAACGAAGTTGCAATAGCCATTTTTGCAGGAGCATTTGGGCTTAAAGTAACTGCAATTTATGTTGCAACAGGGGTTTTATTAGGAATTATCGGCGGTGTAACTCTGGGTAAATTAAATCTAGAAAAACAGCTATCGCCTTGGGTTCAAAATATTATTACTAACGCACAAACAGAAGAAGAATTAGAGGAAGAAATATTGTCGATTTTTCAACGATTCCCTTCTATATTAAAAGAAGGATGCAATATCGTTAAAGGCGTATCACTTTATATCATTATTGGTATTGCAATTGGTGGAGTAATGCACGGGTTTTTACCAACAGATTTTTTTGAGTATTATATCAATAAAGACCAATGGTATGCAGTTCCTTTGGCCGTAATTATAGGGGTTCCAATGTATAGTAATGCTGCAGGAGTAATTCCTATAGTCCAAGTTTTGGTTGCAAAAGGCGTTCCCCTTGGAACTGCAATTGCTTTTATGATGGGCGTTATAGGTTTATCATTGCCAGAAGCAATGCTTTTGAAAAAAATAATGAATTGGAAACTCATTGCCATATATTTTGGAACGATTGCTTTTTTTATGATTTTATCAGGTTACTTATTTAATTTTATTTTATAATTATTATGGAAAAAATATTTTTTGCTGCCATTTTATTACATCTTATTGTAGGTTTTGGATGGATACTATATAAATTTCAATTTCAGAAAAAAAAGTAGAAAAGAAGCATAAGAATGCTACATCCAACGCTCTTTTATGGAACTATTATGAATCAAGTCGAAAAGTTGTGAGGAGAAAAAATATATTCTAGCCAACCTAAATTTACCCCTAATTGGGTGTGCATAAAAAAAGGATAGCTGCCATGAATGAGCAGTAAAATGGTAATCATTTCAGCTGGAAAGCCAATAATGGGTAAAACGCTCCAGAATAATCCTCGAGCAATTGCCTGAAAAAAAGTAATTCGAGCCGCAACGGTATAATTGAAATCGTCACTTTGATGATGTACTAAGTGAGCCGCCCAAAAAAGATTGATTTTATGACCAAAACGATGGTACCAATACCAAAGCAAATCGGTTGCAAAAACAATAGAATCCAGGAAATAATAGTAGATTCTATTTTGAAAAAAGAATAGTTTTTGTGGAGCCAATCGAAAACAAAAAAGAACGCAGCCGTGGTCAAAAGATCCGAAATACGTTCTACAATTCTCACATTCAAATTGGCAATACTTTCATTAAAATGATACACTTCCTTATTTTTTCTTTTACTGATATACTATTCCAAAAGCATAAAAAAGACAAAGAATGCAATAGCAAGAGCAATAAAATTTCATTTGATACTTTTTAATCGATAATTAATACAAAACCTTTTCTCGGGTTTTTATTTTCTGAATAACTTTGAGCACATCGGTTAGAACTCCCCTAGCTACAGCTTCTTTTCCGGCAATAACACCTTGAATAACAATTGGAATTTTGCCATAGGATTGGGTGTAAATTTCGAAAACTGTTTCAGAATCTTTAAGTTTTCCTGTAGGCGAAGAAATAGGTTCAGAAAGCAATTGTACTTCGAGTTTATTTTCTAAAACATTAAACTCCCCAACATAACGCAAAACATGATTGTCGTCTTGAACTAATTTTGCAATTCTATACAGCTTATCAAATAATTCTTTACTAGATTCATATTCAGCTTTAGAATTAAATTCGTTTAAATCCGGAAGCAAGAGTGAAGTGATTCTAATATCCGAAAGCTCCAAATTCTCCCGAATTTCTCTAGCCAAAATCAATAATTTTCCAGCCACATCTTGTCCTGATAAATCTTCTCGAGAATCTGGCTTTGTCAATCCTAATTTTTCGGCATCAATCAAAATACTGGAAAAAGAACTTTCTTCGGCCGAAAATCGATTGAAAATATAACTTAATGAATCAGAAAAAACGCCTCGTATTTTTGTGATTTTCACACCCGAAGAATGCAAATCACGGAGCGTTTGTATTACAGGAAAACCACTACCAACACTCGTTTCATACAAAAATGTCTTCTCGTATTTTTCAAGGTTTTCCCGTAATTCTCTATAAAAATCAAATGCTAATAAGTTGGCATTTTTATTAGATGCCACAATATTAAATCCGTTTTGAATGAGCTTGATATAATTTTTCGCCAATTCTTTGCAATCCGTAAAGTCAACCGCGATGAGATTTTCCAGATTTTGATCAGCAACATATTCAATAATACTATCAATGGTGTACGGAATTGCAGCCAAAATAAAATTGGATTCCCATTCTTTTCCCGCCCCATCTTTTTCAAAATAAGCTAATTTAGAATTGGTGATTACAGGAAATCGGATGTCAATATTTTTTTTCTCTAGGTGAAATTTTTGGCATTCGACAACTTGATTAATCAATTCGATTCCAACATTTTCTATTCCAAAAATAATGATGTTTAT
>CAILTC010000058.1 GCA_903837025.1 uncultured Bacteroidota bacterium
AATCGTGAGAATCATTTCAGGTAAATACAAAGGAAGACGCATTTTCCCACCAAAAGGACTTCCCGTTCGCCCAACAACCGATATGTCAAAAGAAGCATTATTCAATGTTTTGAACAATCATTTCAGTTTTGAAGGCTTAAAAATACTGGATTTATTCGCCGGAACAGGCAATATCAGCTTCGAATTCGCCTCTCGAGGCAGCACGCCAATCACTGCTGTAGATGGTGATTTTGGTTGTGTGAAATTTATCAAGCAAGTAGCCAGCGAATACGATTTTAATATTGCAGCAACAAAGAGCGATGTTTTCACGTTTTTAGAAAGAAATAAAGCCACGTATGACATCATTTTTGCCGATCCTCCTTATGCTTTAGATCAGAAAACCTTTGAGAAATTGGTGTTACTTGTTTTCGAAAAAAACACGCTTCAAGAAGATGGAATGATGATTATTGAGCATTCAAAATACACGAAATTAGATCATTTAATCCACTTTTCATTCAAGAAAAGTTACGGTGGGTCTATCTTTAGTTTCTTTGAAATGGAGAAATCTGCAGATTTAGAAACAAACGATGAAGAGTTGTTTGAAGATGCGGAAGAGGAATAATTAAATATAATTTTCTTTTAGTTTTATCAATCTTTCTACTGTAAGAGGTTTGGGAAAATAATCTAAAACTTGAGGATTCCTTTTTGCCCTTTCTTTATCATCGGGATTAATAGAAGAACTTACAATATATAAATTGGTATTGAAATGAAGCAACGGTTTAATCTCATCAAAAGTTTCTAAAAATTGCCATCCGTCCATAATAGGCATATTTAGATCGAGAAATATTAATACTAAAGTAGTACTGTCTTTTATAGTTTCATTGAGGGCTAATAATTTATCAATACCTTCTTTCCCATTATTTGCAACTTCAATAACAGAATCTATTTCGGATTTTGAAATTATTTTTTTATGCAGATAATTGGTTGTAAAATCATCATCTATCAACAAAATTGTATTTAACTTAAACATTATTATATTTTTTTTGAAATTGTAAAACTAAATGTACTTCCTGCATTTAATTTAGAATTAACGTAAATTTCTCCGTTATGTATATCAACTATTTTTTTGCAATGTGCTAATCCAATACCGTAACCTTTATAAACTGAATCATTATTCAATCTTTTAAAGATAACGAATACTTGATCTATGTGTTTTTCATCAATCCCAATTCCGTTATCAATAACCGAAAATTTCCATTCTTTATCGGTTTCTGAACATTTAATTTTAATTTTAGGATCAATATTTTCCTTGTTAAATTTAATTGCGTTACTTAATAAGTTTTGAAACAACAATCGAATATAAGTTTCGTAACCTTTAATTTTAGGTAATTTTTCAACCGTAATCTCGGCTTTCGTATTGTTGATTTTGACTGATAAATCAGTCAAAACATCATTTATAACTTGGTTACAATCAATTTCTTTTACAGCATCTCTTTTGCCAATCCTTGCGTATTCCATCAAACCAGTAACCAATGCTCGCATTCTAATGGCCGACTTATTAATAAATTCAATATATAATTTGGCCTCATCATCTAAACCTTCCGAATGTTCCTCTAATAAAAGTTCACTAAAACTCATCAATGTCAAGAGAGGTTCCTGAAGATCATGTGAAGTTATATAGGTAAACTGTTCTAATTCTGAATTTTGATTTTTAAGTGTTCTATTTTGTTGTTCTACTTGTTCTTGTTTGGCTTTTCTTGATGTTATATCTCTAATAAAAGTACAAAATGTAATTGTACCATTAGCTTCATTTAATGGCAAAATACTAATATCAATAGGAAACTCTCCATAGTTTTTATGAACACCTATGTTTTCAATAATTTCATCTAAAGCAAAGTTTTTATTACCATCAACAAAATCTTTAAAGTGCTGATGATAAATATTTCCAATTCTTTTAGGAAGAATAATATTGAAAATAATTTTGCCCATCACTTCTTCCGATTTCCAACCAAAAAACAACTCTGCTTTTGGATTCCAAAAAGTAATTTTTCCTTCTGAATCAAATTTTATTATCGCGTCATATGCAGACTTCAATATCTGGTTATTTCTGTTTTCATTAGAAATTACTGTATTTTGAATTCTCTTAAGTTCAGAAATATCGATACCATAACCAATCACATAGTAGAATATATCATCAATAAAAACAGGATAAAAACGGCGCATTACATATGTATCTTTACCATTCCTATGGTACTCATCTACCCATTCTACTTGCTTTTTTGTTTGAATTGCTATATTAAAAATATCCCGTCTCTTTTGAGCCAAAGACTTATCAGTACCTTTTAAATCACAATAATCAAAATCATTTTTGCCAATCATCCATTTTCTAGTTTCAGAATCACTAATACCATTAGGATTTACATACAAATAATTATGATTCATATCAAAAACGGCAATGTCAGCAGGAATATTATCTAAAATAATTTCATTAAATTTTTGTTTCTCTATTATATTTTGGTGTAAATGCAATTCTTCAACTACATATAATATTCCAAATAATGAACCCTCGTCTATTGAAGTGTATTTAAGTAAAATATCTCTTTTTATTCCCTTTTTATCAACAAAAAAAGTTTTGCTATTTTCTCCTTCTCGCTCAACGCACAAACTAATTTCTGGGTAATAAATCGCCATAGATTGATTCATGATTTCTGATAACGAAACATTTAACATTTCTAATCCTGAAGAATTAACATACAAAATATTAAATTCACTATCAATAAAAAAAGAAGCTAATGGAAAAGTATCAATTAGTTTATGGTAAATATTTGGCATGATATTTTTCATTTTTTTGGGGAAAACAAATATAGTTTATTTTAAAATAAATTAATAATAACAAAATCAGTAAA
>CAILTC010000059.1 GCA_903837025.1 uncultured Bacteroidota bacterium
TAAAGTAACGGATTTCAAATTTAATCCGCAGTTAAAAGGATTTGCGATTAAGCAACCGGTTTTCTCTTTCAGCAAGTTTCATAATGTGAATAAAGCATTAGGACCAGAAATGAAATCGACAGGAGAAAGCATCTTGTTTATCGATGATTTGAAAGACGATCAATTCTACGAATTGTACTCACGAAGAAAAATGTATTTGAGCAAATAAGCTTGAATTTATATATTGAAAAAGCCCCGATTGGGGCTTTTTAGTTTTGAAATGTCATGGTAAACGCATCACAATCAATAAGCTTAAACAAATTGAATTACACCCGTCGGGTTATAATAACTCTTAATAATTGATTTGTTGAGTTGTTTTATTTCAAGATAATTATGTTTTTATTCGAACGTAAAAGGCATTTGTGAATTTAAAATAGTGACAACCTCAAACAAGAAGTATATCTTATTATACTATTGAGTTCTAAAATTTAACCACGGAATTTGTTCGGATTGTATTTCACTTTCTTTGAGTGTCATTGAACAAGAAAATCTAGATTGAAAAAAACGTGTTTTTGTATTATCATGAATTTAAGGATTGAAAGATCTTACTAATTAAAGAAATAAAATGTTAAACTTCACGACAGGTAAATTTATTACATCATTGACTTCGATAATACGAGATAAAAATAGTATCATTTCTAAACTGATAGCCGTTTGCATCTTTACGCTTTTCCCAAAAAGGCAATGGTATAAAATGGTTTTTGGGGTGAGTTATATAAGTAGATTTATAATCAAACTAACGACTATTAATAAAAACTCATTGGGATTAGTCAGAGCCAATAATATTAATCGCTTATTAGCGCTGCTCACGAGATCAGGAAAATCTTTTCCAATACCTTATCGGATAACAGGAGAAACCCAAATAGAGCATTCTTCAGGATTGATTTTGTGTACGGTACATCTTCCATTAGTAAAAGTTGCGATAATGGCATTTATGAAAAGTCATCATGTAGATGCTGTTATTGTGGGAAGTCCTACGATAGATAATAAAATGGGCGTGTGGGGTGTCACAGAAAGGATTCCAGTTTTATTAAGTGATTCCTCCGTGCTCCTAAAAACAAAAAGTATATTGGCCAAAAATGGGACGGTTGTACTTATGGTTGATAAAGACCTTATGGGTGAATTTTCACCGAATATAATGCGTCTTTGTGGTAAATTAGGTGCAAAGGTGATGTTTTTCTTTGCAGAACTCAAACCGGATGGAACCATAGACACCCCTTTTATACAAGCTCCCCACCCATATTGCGAAAGTGAAACCGCAATATTTGATAATTTGGAATTGATGAGACAAACTACCCAGGAAATATTGATGAGGTATAATTCTCCAGGCTAAGAGAAAGGGCATCTCGTGCACTGAGCAAAGTTTCACTTTAACCCGCTAATTTTATCTTGTAATGAGGGTTTATTCTCGAAGAAAAATGTATTTGAGCAAATAAGATTAAGTTTATATATTGAAAAAGCCTCGGAAGAGGCTTTTTTTATGGTTTTATTTTTGTTTAAACCTACTATCGAATTGTAATTTTTGTGTAGAAATAACCTTAATCTTAGCCGAATCAGGATGATTTGGATTGATTAAATAATTGCTTTCGGGAGGAACGATACTACTAGGAACTTTTAATACAGCTGCACTTTTTTGTGATACGAAGTCATCTCCTATATACTGTGTTTCGAGGATAGGAGGTTTTGAATCCCAATTTTCAGGAAGTTCGTCAAGAGATAATTCTACTATTTCAATATCGTCAGGAATATCAATTTCAACATAGAATCTGTCAGTTGGTAAATCTTCGCTAAGATCAATATGTACGGCTACTTCAAGTGTTGCAAGGGCACGGGACTCGGCTGTATAGACTAAATGTGTATTTAAGCTGTTCCATCTGTAGCCCTCAGTTAAAGCTGCTCCTGTGCCAATCAATGTAGTTGCTATATATTTTTCTCTTTCAATTCTAAATACTCTCATTAAGCAAAGTTTCCATATTCAATTCTATTGAGACAATTTTTCACTTCCTGTATACCTGTAATAGAATCCAATAGGCCTTCGGGTGTATTACCTCCTAAAGATAAATTTTGTTTCTTCATCCAACGTTGAAATTTATCTTCTTCATTATTAAAAACTGCTACGCCAAAGTCAACTAATTCGGTAAGAAGTAATATAATTTCACTGTCTCTGCCATTAAGTAAAGAATGTTCTCTTCTTTTTTTATTATATGTTGTTTGTGGTAATCCAAAAATGTGTAAAACTTCTTTTACTGGTAAATTAATTCTCTTACTAATAACATCAATTGAAGCATAAGGAATACCTCTTCTGATGATACTAACTCTTTCCAGTTTTGAGGTCCAAGTGTATTCATTACCTTCGGATACCAATTTCCACATAGGAAGTGATGTTCTCGCAACTTTAGCACGACTAATACTTTCTTTTGGATTAAAAGCTCTCTTTTCTATAACTTCTTTTTTCATCTTTAGCAGTATTTGTGCTGTAAATATACAACAATTACACCGATTTGATAGGTTTAGAAAAAGTAAACGGAGAACACAGCTTGATTATGTTGGTTTATAACATCAAACGTAGCATCAATATCCTCGGAGTTCCCGAGCTGATTGCCAAA
>CAILTC010000060.1 GCA_903837025.1 uncultured Bacteroidota bacterium
CCATTTACAGCTCCATAAATCCCTATTCCCGAAGCCGAAACAAAAGCTTCTACTTTTTTGTTATTCTTTTTTAAAATAGCATAAATCAATTGAATAGATTGTTCTCTACTTTGAATAATGGCTTCTTTTCGTTTTACTGTCCATCTTTTTTCAGCAATATTTTCTCCCGCAAGATGAATAATAAAATCAGAATTCAACACCGATTCCTCATCGATATAATGATTCTCAACATCCCATTGATAATACGATATATCGACCGTATTTTGTTTTTTAGTTCGGCTCAAAATCGAAACAGAAAAGCCATTCTTAATTAATAAATCTGTCAAACACTTTCCGACAAAACCTGAACCACCGCTTATTAGTACATTTTTTTTCATAACAGTACAAATCTAAGTATTTTAAATGAATGTAAAACATTAACATATAATTTTGTTTAACTTTTTTATTATATCGTTAAACATTATATATCTTTACAAACTAATTGAAAACAATATGCAAAATGGCAACTAAAAAATCAACAATCACAAAAGACAAAATAGTTTCAATGTACATGAATTACAGATTGGAGAATAATGGCAAACCTAAATCTGTTTATCAATTTACAAAATTGAATGACTTTGAAGAAACCCAATTTTATTCCTATTTTGGAACAATAGAAAGTGTTGAGAAAGAAATTTTTAAAATGTTTCTAGAAAAAACAGTCGAAATGATCCAAAAAGATCCCAATTTCGATACCTATGATATGAAGTCAAAAATGCTGAGTTTCTATTTCACCTTTTTCGAAATGCTGTCGGCTAATAGAAGCTATGTACTTATAAGTTTAAAAGAACATCAGAACCAATTGAAAAACCTGATGCAACTTTCGAGCCTTAGAATCGGGTTCAAAAACTACATAACCGAAATAATTTCGGATGAAGAGCGAACTAAAACCGAAAAATTTCAAAATTTTCAAGAAAAAGCGATTCAGGAAACATCATGGATTCAATTTTTATTAACGATGAAATTCTGGTTAGAGGATGAATCTGCCGCTTTTGAAAAAACAGACATTTACATAGAAAAGTCAGTAAAACTTACCTTCGAATTGATGAATATTGCTCCAATAGATAGCTTAATCGACTTTGGAAAATTTATTTTCAAAGAAAAAATAAACAACAAATAATGAAAACTATAGACTATATCCCAACTTCAAAAATTGAAAGAGCCACAAAACTCGTTCAAACCGGAGCTAAAGTTGGTGTCAATTATCTGAAATATTACAGCGAAAAAATGGTCAATCCGACAATGAATCGCGACAAACTCAACGAAAATAATGCCGAAGATATCTATGATGGCCTAAAAAGTTTAAAAGGAAGCGCGCTAAAAGTAGCCCAGATGTTGAGCATGGACAAGAGTTTCTTGCCACAAGCTTATGTAGAGAAATTTTCATTGTCGCAGTTCTCGGTTCCCCCACTTTCGGCGCCCTTAGTTTTGAAAACATTCAAGAAAAATTTTGGCAAAACGCCTTATTTAATCTTTGATGAATTCAATGCGAATTCTGTAAATGCGGCAAGCATTGGTCAAGTACATTTGGCCTTAAAAGACAATAAAAAGCTGGCCGTAAAGATTCAATATCCTGGTGTTGCTGATAGTATTTCATCTGATTTGGCTTTGGTAAAACCCATTGCTATTAGAATGTTTAACCTTCAGGGTAAGGATTCCGATAAGTATTTTAAGGAAGTGGAAGATAAATTGATTGAAGAAACCAACTATTTATTGGAACTCAAACAAAGCCAAGAAGTAGCGAATGCCTGCGGAAAAATAGAAAATCTAGTTTTTCCGGAATACTACCCAAAATATTCTTCGGAGAAAATCATTACCATGGATTGGATGACGGGAATTCATCTTTCGGAATTTACCAACTCAAATTCTGACCAAGCAATAGCGGATAAAATTGGTCAAGCATTGTGGGATTTCTACATGTATCAAATTCATGTTTTAAAGAAAGTACATGCGGATCCGCATCCCGGAAACTTCTTGGTTAACGAAGAAAATCAATTGGTTGCACTCGATTTTGGTTGTATGAAAAAAATTCCTAACGAATTCTATATCCCCTATTTTGAGTTAATCAACAAAGAAGTCATCGATAATAAAAAACTATTTGCAGAGAAATTATTCGAATTAGAAATTCTTAGAGTGGATGATTCCGTAGAAGAAATCGAGTATTTCACGCAAATGTTTTATGATTTATTATCACTTTTTACCCAACCCTTTCAGACGGAAACTTTCGATTTTTCGGATGAAGAATTTTTCGGAAACATTGCTCAATTAGGGGAACGATTTGCTAAGGATACTAATCTTAGAAAAATGAACGGGAATCGCGGATCGAAACATTTTATTTATATGAACCGAACTTTTTTTGGATTATACAATTTAATGTTCGATTTGAAAGCAAAAATTGTGGTGAACGAATATCATAAATATTAAAATTGAAAAAGGAAAATCTGCCTTCAAAAATTTGTTTAGTTTGCCAACGTCCTTTTAACTGGCGCAAAAAATGGGAAAAGGTTTGGGATGATGTTAAATATTGTAGCGAAAAATGCAAAAGAAACAAAAAGGCTTAGTTTGGTTTAGAAATGATTTGAGAATCAATGATAATGAATCTTTGACGAAAGCTATAACTGAAAATGAAACCGTATTTGGGGTTTATTGTTTTGATCCTAGACACTATGAGCAAACCCCTTTTGGTTTTAAAAAA
This sequence comes from uncultured Bacteroidota bacterium, assembly GCA_903837025.1. Classification (GTDB taxonomy): domain Bacteria; phylum Bacteroidota; class Bacteroidia; order Flavobacteriales; family Flavobacteriaceae; genus Flavobacterium. The sequence goes on from CAILTC010000060.1 coordinate 2,735, forward strand.
ACAGAACAATTTAGGGCACAGTTTTTAATTGAAACCGTGACACAATTGAAACAAAATCTAGAAAAACTAAACATTTCTCTTTTGGTTTATCACCAAAAAACTGAAGATTGTATTCTAGAAATTATTGCTCAAAATGAAATAAATACGGTTTACTTTCAGGAAGAATGGACTAGTGAAGAAACAACAGTTTTAGAAAACATAAAATCAAGAGTTCCAGCTTCAATAGTTTTCAAAGCCACTTTCAATCAGTTCTTATTTCATCCGGAAGACCTACCGTTTTCGATTACTATGATTCCAAATGTGTTTACACAATTCCGAAATCAGTGTGAAAAAACAATAATGATCCGACCCGAATTTAAAGTTCAAGCACTTTCGAAAGGAAATCAAATAGCTAACGAAACCTTGATTCCTTCGCTAAAAACATTGGGATTCAACCATTTTATAGCAGATTCAAGAACAGCATTTCCTTTTCGCGGTGGCGAAGACGAGGCCCTGAAAAGACTCCGGTATTATTTCTGGGAAACCAAAAAACTGAGTGTTTATAAATTGACCCGTAATGGATTGATTGGGGCTGATTTTAGCTCAAAATTTTCTCCTTGGTTGGCCAATGGCAGTATTTCAGCTAAAACTATATATTGGAAAATCATTGAATATGAGCAACAAATAGAGAAAAATGATTCGACTTATTGGTTGGTTTTCGAATTGATTTGGAGGGATTATTTCAAATATATCTCGATGAAAAATGGGAATTCAATTTTTAAAATTGGTGGAATCTTACATAAAAATTATGATTGGAAAACCGATGAATCTACTATTACAAATTGGATAAATGGCAAAAGTCAGGAGCCTTTTATAAATGCGAATATGATCGAATTGCAACAAACAGGCTGGATGAGCAACCGTGGAAGGCAAAATGTAGCGTCCTATTTTGCAAAAAACCTAGAGCTAGACTGGCGCATAGGAGCTGCCTATTTTGAAGCAATGCTTATTGATTATGACGTACACAGCAATTACGGCAATTGGATGTATGTTGCAGGAGTTGGAAACGACCCTAGAGATCGGAAATTCAATAGTAAGTTACAAGCAGAAAATTACGATAGACAATCAAAATTTCAAAATTTATGGTTGCAACAACAATTATTTTAAGATAAATGAATATTAACAAGAAACATATCAATGTTGTTTGGTTCAAAAGAGACCTTCGATTACAAGATAACGAAGCGATTTTTAATGCAACCAAAACGGAGAACCCCACTTTGTTACTTTACGTATTCGAAAAATCGTTAGAAAACGATTCACATTACAGCACAAGACATTGGAATTTCGTCAAACAATCACTGGTAGATATGAACCAGCAATTGGAACAATCCAATACCCATGTTTTGACAGTTTCTGCAGAAGTGATTCAAGTATTTAATGCCATACAAGAAATATACAAAATAGACACTGTTTTTTCGCACCAAGAAACGGGTTTGAAAATCACTTACGAAAGAGATAAAACCTTCAAACGATTTTGCAAAAACAATCAAATTAATTGGATCGAAAATATCAATAACGGAATTTTTAGAGCGTTGAAAAACAGAAATAATTGGGTTTCGGAATGGGAAAAATACATGAATGATCGCCAATTTATTTTTGATTCGAAAGCAGGAAATTTCATCCCTTCGGAAGCAATAATCGAAATTGAAAAAACAGTAATAAAAACAAATTTAGAAA
>CAILTC010000061.1 GCA_903837025.1 uncultured Bacteroidota bacterium
GTGGCTTGAAGGAGGACAACTTTCAGGGAAATAGCCTCTTTTGAATTCATCCACATAAACAGAACCTACGCTACATTGTACCTCTTTGGCATATTTTAATTTTAATACACTAAAAGGAGTTTCTAATAAATGGCACCCCATATCTCCTAAAGCACCAGTTCCGTAATCCCACCAACCACGCCAGTTGAAAGGTACTAATTTGTCTACATAATTTTTGTTTGGCGCAGTTCCTAACCATAAATCCCAGTCTAATTCTTTTGGGATTTCGGTTTTGGCGGTAGACCAAGGAATTCCTTGTGGCCAAACCGGACGGTCTGTCCATGCATGAATCGTATGTACATCGCCAATTAATCCAGCATCGTACCATTCTTTCATAATTCTAGTACCATCATTCGATGCACCTTGATTTCCCATTTGGGTAACCACTTTATATTTTTTTGCTGCTTGAGTTAAAATTCTAGCTTCATAAATATCATGCGCCATCGGTTTTTGAACATAAACATGTTTACCTAATTGCATGGCTGCCAAAGCTTGAATGGCATGATTATGATCTGGTGTTGAGACCGAAACCGCATCAAAATTCTTGTGTTCTTTATCTAACATTTCGCGCCAATCCTTGTAGAATTTGGCTTTAGGAAAAGCGGCTACACTTTTTGCAGCTCTTCGCGTATCCACATCGCAAAGGAAAGCGACATCAGCAATACCACTTTTTGCAAACATAGCAGTATCAGATTGACCTTTTCCTCCTACACCAATACTAGCAATCAACAATCGATCACTAGGAGCCACATAACCCCGACCCAAAACAAAACGAGGAACAATCATAAATCCTGCAGCAGCAACTGTGGTTTTTTTTATAAAATCACGTCTCGTATTTATAATTTCATTTTCTGGTTTCTTAATTTCCTCTTCTTTCATTTTGGTTTTTTGTGGTTTTTGATTGTTAAAATAATGCTGGCAACTAATCGAAATTCGTTATTTTTTCAACGAAAGAATATATTTTACCATAGTCTTCACATCTTCTTTTTTATAAGTTGGGTGTCCTAACATAGGTACAGTTCCCCACACACCAGAACCTCCAGCAATAACTTTACCGACTAAATAATCAATGTTTTTATTGTTAGAAGGATATTTTTTTGCAATATCTGAATAAGCGGGGCCAACAACTTTTTTGTCTTTATTATGACAACCGATGCAATCGGATTTGGCAATCAGTTTTTCACCTTCGGATTGTTGTTGAACAATTACTTCTGATTTTATTGGTGTTGTACTGTATTTTTCGGCTGAATTAAATTTCGCAAAAGAGCTTAATGTAACTAAAGCGATGGTAATAATTAAATACTTGATTTTCATTTTTTTGTTATTTTTTATAATCCTAAATTTTTTCTATTTAATGCTTGATTTGTTTTTACCGCAGCAAAATCGTCAAATGCTTTATCGGTCACTTTTATGATATTATTTCGTATCAATTCGGCGCCTTCTCTTGCTCCATCTTCTTGGTTTTTCAAGCAACATTCCCATTCCATAACTGCCCAACCTTTATAATCGTACTGAGCTAATTTGCTGAAAATTGTTTTAAAATCGACTTGTCCATCTCCAGGAGAACGGTAGCGTCCGGCTCGGTTTGCCCAACTTTGATAACCACCAAAAGTGCCTTGTTTTCCTGTTGAATTAAACTCGGCATCTTTAACATGAAAAGCTTTAATTCGTTCATGATAAAAATCGATATATTGAATATAATCTAATTGTTGTAGCACAAAATGAGAAGGATCGTATAAAATACAAGCTCTTTGATGATTGTTAACTGCCTTCAAAAACATTTCATACGTTTCTCCGTCGAATAAATCTTCACCGGGATGAATTTCGTAACAAACATCTACGCCATATTGATCAAATTCATTCAAAATTGGCATCCATCGTTTGGCTAATTCAGCGAAACCTTCTTCTACCAAACCTTCAGGACGTTGCGGCCAAGGATGAAAATATTGCCATAATAAGGATCCACTAAAAGTAGCATGCGCATTCAAACCTAAATTATGAGAAGCTTTTGCAGCGTATTTTAATTGTTGAACGGCCCATTTTTGACGCGCTTTCGGATTTCCATGTACGTTTGTTGGTGCAAAAGCATCGAACATAGTGTCGTAAGCAGGGTGAACGGCAACCAATTGACCTTGTAAATGCGTCGATAATTCGGTGATTTGCATTCCGTAAGAAGCTACAGTTCCTGTTAATTCATCGGCATACGTTTTACTTTCGGCAGCCTTTTGCAAATCGATGAAACGAGGATCTAAAGTGGGCATTTGAATTCCTTTGAAACCTAAGTCGGACGCCCATTTGCAAATTCCGTCTAAAGAATTAAAAGGAGCTTCATCGCCTATAAATTGTGCCAAAAAAACGGCTGGACCTTGAATTGTAGTCATATTTATTGTCTAAATTTTAAAGAATTAATCATTAATCTACAAAATATAAGGAGTCCATTTTTTATCCGATTGAGCCGATGCGACAACGCTATCTATAAACGCCATTCCGCGTAAACCATCCTCAACAGAAGGGAAATCTAACATTTCAGGAGTAGGTTCCTTTCCATCTAATTTGCAACCTAATGTTAGTGCAAAATTGCGATAGATATTGGCAAAAGCTTCTAAATATCCTTCTGGATGTCCGCCGGGAGTTCTACAATTATGCGTTGCAAATGAGGATAAATGACTATAATTACTTCCCGCTCTCAATATTTGAGTAGGTTCGTTTAACCATTTTACAATTAAAGTATTTGGCTCATGTTGCAACCATTCAATTCCTCCTTTTTCGCCATAAACTCTAATTTTTAAAGCGTTTTCTTCGCCAGCTGCAACTTGTGAAGCCATCAAAACGCCTTTCGAACCATTGTCAAATTTAAGCATTACAGCTCCATCATCGTCCATAATTCTGCCTTCTACTAAAGTATTTAATTCGGCACAAATGTCTGTGATTTTTGCTCCTGTAATATATTCAGCTAAGTGCGCAGCATGCGTTCCAATGTCACCCATTACCGAACTTTTTCCTGATTTTTTAGGATCTGTTCGCCAAGCTGCTTGCGAGTTTCCTTCTCTTTCAGATAAAGTGCTTAACCATCCTTGAGGGTATTCGACCCAAACTTTACGTATTTTACCCAGTTTTCCTTCTTTGACCATAGCTTTGGCTTGTTTCACCATTGGATA
>CAILTC010000062.1 GCA_903837025.1 uncultured Bacteroidota bacterium
CCAAGATTATATAAAACCAGACAATTGGTCTATCATTGAAGAAGAATTTGATGTAGAAAGCGTAAAATCGTCCGAAAGCCTTTTCAGTATTGGGAACGGCGCCATGGGACAACGTGCAAATTTTGAAGAAAATTACACGGGAGAAACTTTTCAAGGAAGTTATATTGCAGGTATTTATTATCCTGATAAAACAAAAGTGGGCTGGTGGAAAAATGGTTATCCAAAATATTTTGCCAAAGTCTTAAATGCACCAAACTGGATTGGAATTGACATTGAAATCAACGGTGAAAACCTAGATTTGAATGCTTGCACCAAAGTAAATAACTTCCGTCGCGAATTGAATATGAAAGAAGGTTGGTACCATCGTTCTTTCGAAGCCACTTTGCAAAACGGCACCGAAGTTTCGGTAAATATTCGTCGTTTCCTTTCTTTGACTTTAGATGAAGTTGGCGTTATTAATTATGAAATTACCCCTTTAAACAAGCAAGCACAAATAGTTTACAAACCCTATATCGATGCGGGCGTAACCAATGAAGATGCCAACTGGGACGAGACTTTCTGGGAACCATTAGCTACAAAAGACAACAGAAACGAAGCTTTTGTGACAGCTCAAACCTTTAAAACTCATTTCAAGGTAACGACATTTATGCAAAATAGCATTTTGTTGAATGGCAAAAACCTAAATATTTCTCCTGAAATTGTTTCGGCAACCAAAGAAAAAATTCAATTTGCGTATGCTATTTCAGTAGCTCAAAACGCAACATCATCTATTCAGAAAATTGGTGGTTATACGGTTTCTTTAAACCATGAAGACACACTTTCTGGAGCTGAAAAAGTAATACAAGAAGCTTTAGCAAAAGGATACGATCAACTATTAGCCGATCAAATAGAAGCTTGGGCAAAAATCTGGGAAATGTCAGACATCACCATCGATGGCGATGTAAAAGCACAACAAGGAATTCGTTTCAATATTTTTCAATTAAACCAAACCTATTTAGGTAAAGATTCTCGTTTGAATATTGGTCCAAAAGGGTTCACAGGCGAAAAATATGGCGGATCTACCTATTGGGATACCGAAGCGTATTGCATTCCGTTTTATATGGCGACCAAAGATCAACAAGTGGCTCGAAATTTATTGACCTATCGTTACAATCAATTGGATAAAGCAATCGAAAATGCTGAAAAAAATCTAGGTTTCAAAAATGGAGCTGCTTTGTACCCGATGGTGACCATGAATGGCGAAGAATGTCACAACGAATGGGAAATTACCCATGAAGAAATTCATAGAAATGGCGCGATTGCATTTGCCATTTTCAACTATTACCGTTTCACTGGCGATTACAGCTATATTCCAGAAAAAGGATTGGAAGTTCTGATAGGAATTGCTCGTTTTTGGCATCAAAGAGCCAATTTTTCGAAAGACAAAAACCAATATGTTATTTTAGGAGTTACCGGACCAAACGAATATGAAAACAACGTAAACAATAATTTCTATACTAATTTCATTGCAAAATGGTGTATTGATTATGCGTACGAACAGATTCAAAAAGTGTCTTTGGAATATCCAGCAGACCATAAACGAATCATCGAAAAAGTAAAATTATCAGATACTGAACTTCAAGAATGGAAGAAAGTTTCGGGCAATATGTACTTTCCAAAATCAGAAGAATTAGGCGTTTATTTACAACAAGACGGATTCTTAGATAAGGACCTAGTATTGGTTAAAGATTTAGACAAAAGCCAAAGACCCATTAACCAAAAATGGTCTTGGGATAGAATTTTACGTTCCCCTTATATCAAACAAGCCGATGTTTTGCAGTGTTTCTATTTCTTCGAAGAGCATTTTTCTAAAGAAGAATTACAACGCAATTTCGAATTCTACGAAGCATTTACGGTTCACGAAAGCTCCCTTTCTCCTTGTGTCCATTCGATTCAAGCAGCAAAATTAGACAAAATGGACATGGCGTATACTTTCTATTTAAGAACATCACGATTAGATCTTGATGATTATAATAAGGAGGTTGAAGAAGGTTGCCACATCACTTCAATGGCAGGAACTTGGATGAGTATTGTAGAAGGTTTTGGAGGAATGCGAGTTAAGGATGATACGCTTCATTTTTCTCCAAAAATCCCGAAAGAATGGGCTGGTTACTCTTTTAAAATCAATTTTAGAAACCAAATTATTAAGGTTGCTATCAACCAAAACGAAACTCAGTTAACATTAGAAGGCACAAAAGAATTGACTCTTTTTGTAAATGGAAAAGCAATTTTTGTTGCTCCAAATACTTTGGTAACCGTTTAAAAAAAAATAAAAATAAACTATATAAGGCATTTAAGGTCATTTAAGTTTTTCTTAAATTTTCTTATCTGCCTTTTATAGTTAAATAATAAAGCTGGGATTACACTTTTATTCAGCACATCTTAAATGCCTTATATGGTTCAGTTTCAACTTTGCACTATATTCTTTACATAAATTAGTATAAATCTAAATTTGTCAAATGAAAAAACTACTTTTATTCTTCCTAATTTCTTCATCAATGTTTGCACAAATCGATAGAATCGAACCTCCATTTTGGTATGCCGGGATGCATAATCCCGAATTACAAATTATGTTATATGGAAAAAATATAGCAAAATATCAAGTTTCGGCATCTAATTCTATCCCTATTTCAAACGTTCAAAAAACTGAAAATCCAAATTACGTCTTTGTCACTATCAACACCAAAAACAGTCCTCCCAAAGACTTTTTCTTAATTTTCAAAGATAATGACAAGGTCGTATTTACAAAAAAATATACTCTCAAACAGAGAAGAGAAAATTCGGCTCAACGCCAAAGCTATGATTCGTCGGATATGATGTATCTTCTCATGCCCGATCGTTTTTCTAACGGAAATCCGAAAAATGACAGCGACGCTTCAACGACCGAAAAATTTAATCGAGCTTCACCAGACGGAAGACACGGAGGTGACATTCAAGGAATCATCAATCATTTAGATTATATCCAAGAATTAGGCGCAACAACCATTTGGAGCACACCGCTTTGCGAAGACAACGATGCGCATCATTCTTATCATACGTATGGACAATCGGATGTTTATAAAATTGATCCGCGTTATGGAACCAATGAAGATTATGTACGATTATCAGGGGAAATCCACAAGAAGAAAATGAAATTAGTGTTGGATTACGTTACTAATCATTGGGGTTTACAACATTGGATGATGAAAGATTTACCAACACACGATTGGATTAATCAATTCGAAAATTATACTCAAACAAATCACAAAAGAACACTTGTACATGATACACATGCATCAAAAATAGACACAAAAACCTGTTTTGATGGTTGGTTTGTTCCTTCGATGCCAGATCTAAATCAAAGAAATCCTTTAGTTTTAAATTATTTGACACAAAATGCCATTTGGTGGATTGAATATGCCAACTTAGATGGTTTCAGAGTAGACACTTATAATTATGCTGAACCAAGCGAAATTGCAAAATGGACCAAAGCCATAACCGATGAATATCCGAATTTCAACATAGTTGGAGAAATATCTATGCGCGATCAAGCCCAACTTTCGTATTGGCAAAAAGACAGTCCGATAGGCAAAATTCAAAATTTCAATTCCTATTTACCAAGCGTTATGGACTTTATTTTGTCTGACGATTTACTATCAGTATTCAACGAATTCGAAGGCACCTGGGGAAAAGGATTGGAAAAAATGTACGATAACTTCTCGAATGATTTTCTATATCAAAATGCAAATAACCTATTGATTTTTGCCGAAAACCATGATACCCATCGAGTGAATCATGTGTATAACAACGACATCCGAAAATACAAAATGGCGATGGGGTTATTGGCTACCGTTCGTGGAATTCCGCAATTATATTATGGCTCCGAGCTAGGAATGGCGGGAAATAAAGACAATGGCGATGCCGATATACGACAAGATTTTCCTGGAGGATGGCAAGGTGATGCCAATAATGCTTTTACCAAAGAAGGAAGAACACAAACCCAAAATGACTATTTCGATTTTACGTCTAAATTATTCAATTGGAGAAAAAATAAATCAGCAGTTCATTTCGGAAAAATGACTCATTATATCCCAGAGAATAGTGTTTACGTATATTTTAGATACAATACTTCCGAAAATGTGATGGTTTTATTAAACAATAGCGAGGAAACGAAAACGGTTAAAACAAATCGTTTCCAGGAAAATATTGGTACAAATAAAACAGGGAAAGACATTATAACAGACAAAATAATTGATGTCACCAATGAGATTACATTAGAACCAAAATCGGTTATGATATTAGAATTAAAATAAAAATTTGAAATATATAAGGCATTTAAGGTGATTTAAGTTTTTCATATATTTACTTAAATGCCTTATATCGTTAAAAACAAACAACATGAAAAAAATATTTTTCTTACTATTTATAACTTCACTTTCCTTTGCCCAAAACTCAAATAGGAAATACGAAAGCTTCAAAAAAGTCAACGAGGGTATAGAAATTTCTACTTCGGAAGGCGCATATTTAATAAAAGCCTATTCCGATAAAATTGTAGAAACTTCTTTTATTCCAACAGGAGAGATTTTTAATCCAAATTCTCAAGCCGTTGTTTTAGTTCCTAAAAAAGAAAAAATAAAGGTTTCCGAAACTCAAAATGCAATAACCTTTTCGACTTCAGGAATTATAGTTTCTATCCAAAAAGCGCCTTTTCAAATCAGCTATTTCTACAAAAACAAAGCCTTGTTTTCTGAAAAAAAGGGTTATACAAAAAAGGAAAATACGGAGACATTAGATTTCAATCTTGATACTACTGAAATACTTTACGGTGGTGGTGCAAGAGCATTGGGAATGAACCGTCGCGGGAATCGTTTGCAATTATACAATCGGGCGCACTACGGTTATGAAACGAATGCCGACTTGATGAATTTCTGTATTCCATTGGTATTATCGTCAAAAATGTATGCCGTTCATTTTGATAATTCCGCTATTGTCTACTTGGATTTAGACAGCAAAAAAGACAATACTTTGGCGTATGAAACCATTTCAGGAAGAAAAACCTATCAAGTAATTGTGGGTGATTCTTGGACAGATTTAATTGCAAATTATACCGATTTAACCGGAAAACAACCTTTGCCTGCAAGATGGGCATTGGGTAATTTCTCCAGCCGTTTTGGTTATCATTCTCAGGAGGAAATAGAAAAAACAATCAAAAAATTCGAAGAGGATAAAATCCCTGTCGATGCCATAATTTTGGATTTGTATTGGTTTGGAAAAACCATTCAAGGCACTATGGGAAATTTAGATTGGGATAAAGATAAGTTTCCAAATCCAGAAAAAATGATTGCTGATTTGAATGCAAAAAACATCAAAACAGTCCTAATTACCGAACCCTTTGTACTCACAACTTCTAACAAATGGCAAGAAGCAGTTGACAAAAAAGTATTGGCAACCGACAAAGCAGGGAACCCATTCAAGTATGATTTCTACTTTGGAAACACCGGAATAATCGACATTTTCAAACCTGAAGGCAAAGAGTGGTTTTGGAACATTTACAAAAATTTAATTCATGAAGGTGTTGGTGGCTTGTGGGGCGATTTAGGCGAACCCGAAGTTTTCCCTTCCGAAGCCATTACTGCTGGCGGAAAAGCCGATGAAATTCATAATGTTTACGGACATAATTGGGCCAAATTAATTGCCGATGGCTACAAAAAAGAATTCCCAAATGTGCGTCCGTTTATCTTAATGCGAGCCGGTTACTCAGGATCGCAACGTTTCGGAATGATTCCGTGGTCAGGCGATGTGAGCCGCTCTTGGGGCGGATTACAATCCCAAACTGAAATTGCCTTGCAAATGGGTATGCAAGGAATGGGCTATATGCACTCGGATTTGGGTGGTTTTGCTGGCGATTATTTCGACAATGAATTGTACATCCGATGGTTGCAATATGGCGTTTTCAATCCTATTTTCCGTCCACATGCACAAGAAGAAGTAGCTTCCGAACCTGTTTATAAAGATGTTGTGACCAAGGCTAAAGCCAAAAAACAAATCGAATTGCGGTATCAATTAATGCCTTATAATTATACTTTGGCTTTCGAAAACAATCAAAAAGGAACACCATTAATGCGTCCCTTATTTTTTGAGGAACCCGAAAACAATCAGCTCCCAGCGGTTTGCGAAACATACTTTTGGGGAAATAATTTCTTAGTTACGCCAATAACAAAACCAAGCGTTTCAACCGTTTCCATTTATTTTCCAAAAAACAACAACTGGTTCGATTTTTATACCGACCAAAAACAAGTTGCCGGAACAACATCAACAATTGCAGTTTCCGAAGATCATATTCCTGTTTTTGTTCGTGGCGGAAGCTTTATTCCAATGATAAAAACCATTCAAAACACCTCGAAATATTCGTTGGCCAACTTTGATTTGCATTATTATTTTGATACTGAAACAACAAAAAGCAGCGGAAATTTATACAACGATAACGGTTTAACGCCGAATGCATTTGAAAAAGGAGCATCCGAAATGTTAAATTTCAATGCGAATACCAATAATGGAATATTGACTATTAAATTGAATTCGGAAATTGGAAAAAACTATCCATCATCTGACAAAAATGTAAATTTGATTCTTCATAATACCAATGCAAAATCAGTTACCATAAACGGAAAAAACTCAGCATTTAAAACCAATACCAACACCATTGAAATTCCTGTTACTTGGGAAAAAGGAACAGCAAAAGAAATAAAAATCCAATACTAAAATGAGAAAAATAATAAGCTTGCTAATTCTAGCTTTAGGACTTGTATCGCACAATTCCCAAGCGCAATCGAATACAAAAAATGCAAAAACTCCTTTCGTATGGGGTGCTGCCAATGTGTATTTTCTTTTGACCGACCGATTTAATGACGGGGACAAAACGAACGACCACACCTATAACAGAACTAAAACTGCAGGGAAATTACGTGGTTTTGAAGGGGGAGATATTCGTGGAGTGATCCAAAAAATCGATGAAAACTATTTTGACAAACTCGGAATAGATGTGATTTGGCTTACACCAATTGTAGAGCAAATTCACGATGCGGTTGACGAAGGAACCGGTTTGAGTTATGGATTTCATGGTTATTGGGCCAGAGATTGGAGTACTTTAGATCCTAGTTTTGGAACCAAAAAAGATTTGGCAGAATTAGTACAAAAAGCACACAAACATGGTATTCGTATCATGCTTGATGCCGTAATCAACCACACAGGACCAGTTACCGAAGAAGATTCTGTGTATCCGAATGATTGGGTACGAATTGCGCCAAAATGCACCTACAAATCCTATGACACCTACATTAATTGTACTTTAGTAGACAATCTTCCGGATGTAAAAACCGAAAGTAATGACAATGTTGAATTACCTCCTTTTTTAGTTGAAAAATGGAAAAAGGAAGGTCGTTATGAGGCTGAAGTTACTAGTTTGAATACTTTTTTTAAGAAAACAGGATTACCAAGAGCGCCACGTTTTTATATTATGAAATGGCTTTCAGATTATATTCGAGATTACGGAATTGATGGTTATCGTGTGGATACCGCCAAACATACGTATGAAAATGTATGGGCAGATTTTAGAAAAGTATGTGATGTATCATTCGCCGAATACAAGAAAAATAATCCGAAGAAAGTCCTAGATTCTAATCCGTTTTTTATGGTTGGCGAAGTTTACGGCTATAATATTGGCGCAAAAAGACTTTATGATTTTGGAGATAGAAAAGTAGATTATTTCGCTAATGGTTTCACAGGTTTAATCAATTTTGATTTTAGAAACGAAGCTAAAATGGACTATGAACCTCTATTTTCTAAATATTCAACTATTTTAAATGCTGATTTAAAAGGCAAAACCGTGATGAATTATATTTCGTCTCACGATGA
>CAILTC010000063.1 GCA_903837025.1 uncultured Bacteroidota bacterium
CGCATAAAAATTATCTTTTTGAGGAACAATAGTCCCAAGATATTTACGAACCAATTCAGGATGTTCCTTAATCGCTTCGGAAATACTCATAAAAATGATGCCTTTTTCGCCTAATGTTTTCTTGAATGTGGTCGCCACCGAAACCGAATCGACAACAATATCCATAGCTACATTATTCATCATTTTTTGCTCATCTACGGAGATTCCTAACTTTTTATACATTTCTAAAAGTTCAGGATCTACATCGTCTAATGTTTTATTAGGATCAATTGCTTTGGGAGCCGAATAATAGGAAATTGCCTGAAAATCAGGTTTTGTATAGTGTACATTTGCCCATTCAGGTTCGGTCATTTGCTCCCAAGCACGAAAGGCCTCAATGCGCCAATCGGTCATCCATTGCGGTTCTTCTTTCCTATGGGAAATGGCGCGAACAATGTCCTCGTTCAAACCAATAGGAAAAGTATCCGATTCTATATCTGTATAAAATCCGTACTCGTATTCTTTAGTTTCGAGTTCAACTCGTAAATGGTCTTCGGTGTATTTTGACATTTTTTTTATTTTTTAAAACCATTAAGAAATTAAGATGCATTAAGGCTTAATTAACTTAATTTCTTAATGGTTTGAATCTTTAAATTCTATAATCTTTGAATTTATAAAGAAAAGCTCTCTCCGCAACCACAAGTTCTACTTGCATTTGGGTTGTTGAAAACAAAACCTTTTCCGTTTAACCCGCCAGAAAATTCGAGAATTGTTCCTGCTAAATACAGGAATGATTTTTTTTCTACAGCAATTGTTATTTCGTTATCTACGAAAATTTTATCGTCTTCGCCTTTGTTTTTGTCAAACTTCAAATCGTAAGACAAACCAGAGCACCCGCCGCTTTTCACGCCAACTCTTACATAATCGACAGCAGCATCAAAACCATCGTCTTCCATCAAACCGATGATTTTCTTTTTGGCAGTATCAGAAACTTTTATCATAATCGTTATTTTGAATTTGTCTAAATAAAGGACAAAGATATTACAAATAAGCCTTTTTGTCAAACATCATAACGTTTTTATAACTATAATTGAATAGAAAAAGTTGATATGGCCTTTACGCTAAAGAAAATGGATTCGCTAACTTTGAAGTTAATTGCAAAACAATACTAATATATGAAACTATATCCTATAGAATCCGGAAATTTCAAGCTTGATGGTGGTGCCATGTTTGGCGTTGTGCCAAAAACAATTTGGAACAGAACCAATCCAGCAGATGAAAAAAACCTAATTGACCTTGCCACACGCTGTTTGCTTATCGAAGACGGGAACCGCCTGATTTTGATTGATAACGGAATGGGCGACAAACAATCCGAGAAGTTTTTCGGGTATTATTCGCTTTGGGGAACGCATTCTATCGATAAATCGTTGGCGAAATACGGTTTTCATCGCGATGATATCACCGAAGTTTTTTTGACCCATCTTCATTTTGACCATTGTGGCGGAAGCGTAAAATGGAACAAAGACAAAACGGGTTATGAAGTAGCTTTTAAAAATGCCAAATATTGGACGAATGAAAATCATTGGGAATGGGCAACCAAACCCAATCCTCGAGAAAAAGCTTCGTTTCTCTCTGAAAATATTTTGCCGCTACAAGAAAGTGGCCAATTGAATTTTATGAAAATCACTGATGGGGATTTTGTCGAAAAATCGGAACTTGATTTTGGCGTTTTCTTTGTAAACGGTCACACCGAAAAAATGATGATTCCTCATATTCAATATAATGATAAAACGATTGTTTTTTGCGCCGATTTATTGCCCACAGCCGGACACATTCCAGTTCCGTATGTTATGGGTTATGACACAAGACCCTTATTGACCATGCCCGAAAAAACAAAATTCCTTACGGCTGCCGCCCAAAATAATTACTATTTATTCTTGGAACACGATGCGCACAACCAAATCATAACGGTCGAAAAAACGGAAATCGGGATTCGATTAAAAGAAGTTTTTAGCTGTGATGAAATTCTATAAATAGCCTTTTCGCTGAAAAAAAAATCTATTTTTAAAACACTAAATTTATAAAAACGGAAATTTTGTATCTCTGTTTTTCATTATATCTATTATTCCTTGTTCTTATGAAAAAAATCCTTTTATTTTCTGTTCTTTCCTTGAGTTTTGGAAATCTTCTAGCACAAAATTTGACTTATTGGCAACAACATGTTGACTATAAAATGGACGTTGTTATGGATATAAAAAATTATCAATACCACGGAACGCAGGATTTGGTTTATACCAATAATTCACCAGATACACTAAAACGTGTTTTTTACCATTTGTTCAATAATGCCTTTCAGCCCGGAAGCGAAATGGATGCTAGACTACAAAGCATCAAAGATCCCGATGCCAGAATGGTCAACAAGATAAAAGTGGACGGAAAGGACATCAAAGAAAGCAGAATTAAAACCTTGAAACCAAATGAAATTGGGTATTTGAAGATTTCAAATTTCAAGCAAGACGGAATTATTGCCGATGCCAAAACGGTGGGAACGATTCTCGAAGTGACTTTGGCAAAGCCCATTTTACCCCATTCAAAAACTACTTTCACACTAGATTTTGACGGACAAATACCCGTTCAAATTCGTCGTTCCGGAAGAAATAATTCTGAAGGTGTCGAATTATCCATGGCGCAATGGTATCCGAAAATAGCCGAATTTGATTTTGAAGGTTGGCATGCCGATCCCTATATTGCTCGTGAATTTCATGGCGTTTGGGGAAATTTCGACGTAAATATCACAATTGGCAAGGATTATGTTCTAGGCGGAAGTGGTTATTTGCAAAACCCAAATGAAGTAGGGCATGGTTATCAAGATTCAGGAATAAATGTGGTGTATCCAAAGAAAACCAAAACGCTTACTTGGCATTTTATAGCGCCAATGGTACATGATTTTGCTTGGGCTGCCGACAAAAATTATATTCATGATGTAGTCAAAGGCCCTAATAATGTCGATTTGCATTTCCTATATAAAAACAATCAAAAAATCATTGAGAACTGGAAAAACGTTCAACCATTAATGGTCCAAGTGATGGATTTTTATAACAAGACCGTTGGCAATTATCCCTACAAACAATATTCGTTTATACAAGGTGGCGATGGCGGAATGGAATATGCGATGTGTACGCTAATGCTTGGGAACGGAAAATTGGAAGGGATTTTGGGCACGGCGACACATGAATTAGGACATTCTTGGTTTCAGCATGTTTTGGCCTCCAACGAAAGTAAGCACCCTTGGATGGACGAAGGATTTACCTCCTTTATTGAAGATTTAGCATTGAATGAAATTGCCGATAAAAAAGTAGAAAACCCTTTTGAATCCTCTTACAAAGCCTACTATAATTTAGTGACATCAGGCAAAGAACAACCACAAAGTACGCATGGAGATCGATATGACGAAAACCGTCCCTATAGTATTGCTTCTTATTATAAAGGCAGTATTTTCTTGTCGCAACTACAATATTTGATTGGAAAAGAAAATACAATGAAAACGCTGAAACGCTATTTCCAAGAGTTTAAATTCAAACATCCAACACCGAATGATATCAAAAGAACTGCCGAACGCGTTTCGGGAGCCAACCTAGATTGGTATTTGACGGATTGGACCGAAACGACCAATACGATTGATTATGGGATTAAGGAAGTAAAAGAAGTTGATCTTGGTTATATCGGAAAAAACACTGTAATTACTTTGGAAAGAATCGGAAGAATGCCCATGCCAATAGATTTATTGGTCGAATATACCGATGGCACAAAAGAGAGTTTTTATATTCCGTTGCGCATGATGAGTTTCGAAAAAGAAAACCCAAATTCAGAAATAAAAAGAACGGTTTTAAGCGATTGGGCTTGGGCTTATCCTACTTACACTTATTGGTTACATACCGAAAAAACCATCAAGAAAATCACCATTGACCCAAGCGGATTAATGGCCGACGTGAAAAAGGAGAATACTGTTGATGAATTGAAATAACTTTTTATAAAACCAACAAAAAGTCCAGTTTTAAAACTGGACTTTTTTTTGATTATTATTTACTTAAATTGGCCAACATATCTTTCGTCATACTTTCTAAATTAAAATCGTGATGCCAGTTCCA
>CAILTC010000064.1 GCA_903837025.1 uncultured Bacteroidota bacterium
GAGAAAATAACTAAAAATATATTATTTATTGCATCCCTCACTTTAATTCTTCTCGTAAGTGGAATGGTCCTCACCTTAGTTGGTGGGGCTATTCCTGTTTTTGAGAAGTTTGGGTTTCAGTTTATTTTTTCCAGCAAATGGGATCCAACAGAAGGCAAAGAACAATATGGAGCACTTCCTTTTATTATAGGAACAGTAATTACTTCTGTTCTAGCTTTGCTTATTTGTATTCCTTTTGCTTTTTCAACTTCTTTGTTTATTGGGGAATATTACAAAGGTACTTACTTTGCGAAAATTATAGGATTGTTGGTCGATTTATTGGCCGGAATTCCATCTATTGTTTATGGTCTTTGGGGGTTTTATTATTTACGCCCATTCATTGTTGAAATGGGGAATGATTCGCAAGGATTCGGAATATTTACTTCTAGCATAATCTTAGCTATTATGATAATTCCTTATGCTACTTCCATCAGTACTGAAATTATTTCATTAGTTCCCAATAATCTCAAAGAAGCAGCCTATGCATTAGGAGCAACTCGTTTGGAGGTTATTACTAACGTAACGATTCCTGTGGCTCGATCTGGTATTATTGCAAGTTATATATTGGCTTTGGGTCGTGCAATTGGAGAAACAATGGCGGTAACAATGCTGATTGGAAATTCGAATCTAATTCCTAAAGGAATATTTAGTTTAGGAAATACTATGGCGAGTGTAATTGCCAATCAATTTGGCGAAGCCGATGGTCTTAAAAAAAGTGCCTTAATTGCTATAGGACTCCTTTTATTTGTTGTAACAGGATTTATCAACGGAATTGGGAAACTCATTATAAAGAAATTTGCATAAAGTTATGTTGAAACCACAAAAAATGAATACTGTATCTACAAAAGAAATAGAAAGAAAAAGAGTTATTAAAAACGTCTTCTTTCAGAGTTTTGTTGTTTTTTTTGCTGTTATTGCTACAACACCAGTTTTCTTAATTCTGTTCCAACTTATTCGTAAAGGGATTAAGCAAGTCAATTTTGATTTTTTTACTAAAGTTGCTCCTGACTCTATGGATGCCATGATGGCATCTAGTGGGGGTGGTGTAATTCCGGGTGGAATTCTTAACGGTATTGGCGGAACCTTATTGATGGTTGTTGGCTCAAGTCTTATAGCGATACCATTAGGTTTATTAATAGGGATATATTTGTATGAAAATGGTAAAAACCGTTATGCGAACATCGTTAGAGACGTTTCTGATATTTTGCAAGGTGCCCCATCTATTGTTTTAGGTGTAATATCCTATATATGGGTTGTAAAAAATATTACCCATGGATTTTCTGCTCTTGCAGGAAGTGCTGCACTTGCTATAATGATGCTTCCACTTATTATCCGTTCTACCGAAGAGACTTTCAAAATGATTCCAGTATCTATTAAAGAAGCTGGTATTGCACTGGGAGTTCCTTATCATAAAATAATTTTAAAGGTATTAATGCCCACAGGTTTAAGCGGAATTTTAACAGGGATACTACTTGCCGTTTCTAGGGTAATTGGCGAAACTGCTCCGCTTATGATGACTGCATTGGGAAATCCATCTTTGAGTTTTAATATAAATAAACCTGTCGATGCAGTACCTTTACTTATCTGGCAGTTTTATAATGATCCCAATATGGTTGACCTGATTTGGAGCTCTTCACTGTTTTTAGTAACTTTGGTTCTAGTACTAAATTTAATATCAAAACGAATTATTTCAAAAAGAAAATAAAAAAATATGTCCACACCCATTATAGAAATAAAAAAACCCGTTCTTCGAGTTGAAAATCTTTTTGTATCTTATGATACTAACAAATTTGCAGTATCCGATGTAAGTGCTGATATTAAGAAAAATCATATTACAGCCATTATGGGGCCTTCGGGTTGCGGAAAAAGCACATTACTTAGAACATTGAACAGGATGCACGAATTGTATCCTCAAATCACCACTAAAGGGAATATATTCTTGAACGATCAAGATATTTACAAGATTTCAGCAATCGAATTAAGACGAAAAATAGGAATGGTTTTCCAAAGCCCAAACCCTTTCCCAAGTATGAGTATCTATGAAAATGTCGTAGCGGGTTATAGCCTTAACGGGATTCGTTTAAAAAAATCAGATAGAGATGATATTGTTGAAAAATCTTTAACAGATGTTGCACTTTGGACAGAAGTAAAAGATTCATTACATAAAAGAGGTAACTTTTTGTCTGGTGGGCAACAACAAAGACTTTGTATTGCAAGAACGGTAGCGCTCAAACCAGATGTGATTTTACTTGATGAACCTACTTCTGCTTTAGATCCTGTTGCAACTTCAAAAATCGAAGAACTTTTGGTAGTACTAAAAAAAGATTATTCAATTGTAATGGTAACTCATAATATGGCTCAGGCAGCCCGTTTGTCTGACTATTCTATGTTTATGTACTTAGGAGAATTGGTAGAATACGGAAAAACAAAAGATATGTTTACTAACCCATCTGATAAAAGAACCGAAGAATACTTAATGGGTAAATTTGGTTGATTTATAGTTTTATAAAACAGTTATGAGTATTAAAAAAGACAAGGCAATAGATAAAATATTGAGTGAATTTGATGAAGCATCAAAACTTACACTTAAACAAATAGAACTCCTCATAAAGGTAATTTCAACTAAAGATACTGGAATTCCTACTGATATATTAAAACAAATAAAAAAGAATGAAAAGAAGTTAGATGTTTTTGAACTAAAGATTAGTGAAAAAATAATCAATGTCATGGTTTTGTATGGCCCAGTGGCTTCAGAACTCAGAAACCTAATGGCTTGTTATCGGATGATTATTAGCTTAGAACGAATAGGAGATTTAGTCATTAAAGCATCGGATTCTTTAAAAAAATTGAATGACAAACGTCTTCTTTTATTAAATTTGGAAGACATAACAAAAATGTCAAATTTAGCCTTTGAGATGGTTTCAAAAGCGACCCTTTCTTTTACAAATAATGAGAAAGAAGAAGCTATTTGGGTAATTCAAAATGATTTAGTCGTTGGGAAATTAAACCGACATATTACACGTAACTCAATCTTAGCTGAAGAAGTTATTGAGGAAATGCAAAAAGCACTTGCCGATTATTCTGAAACAAGAAATATAATTTCTACTATTGAGCGCATAGCTGACCATGCTACTCATATTGCCGAAGCGTCTATTTTCGCTTCTGTAGGAAAAGATATTAGACACAAGTCTGGATTTTCAATAAAAAATTAGGGACTTAATTTTATTGAAATATAACCCCAAATCAATCTAATTATTTAGATTAATTTGGGGTTTTGTCTTTTGCCATTTTATATAAAAACGAGTCCGTTTATTTCCTCGAATACTTCGAACATAGTTGTCCAATCAATTGGAGTTTCATAATGAGGCAACCCTTTGTAGTTTTCTATTTCAAATAGATTTTCTATCTTGAAATCATCTTGTTTAGCATAAGGAACCAAACCTTCTTTTTTGAATTTTTCGGCTAAATATTCTTGTTCGTATTGACCAGGTGTTGGAATAAAAAAGGCTTTTTTCTCCAACTTCACCAAGTCCATAATTGTAGTGTAACCGGAACGGCAAAGCACAATTTCACTTTCGTTGAATGTTTGTTCGAGTTGGCGGGTATTCATAAAATTATAGTAGGTAACATTTTCTATTTGTTCCTTTTTTTGCTCTTTTTCTACAATTCCTTTGATAAAAACAATCCTTCCGGTATAATGAAGTATCTCGGTTTTTAGTTTCTCCTCTAACAGGCTACGTTGCGGTTCTGGTCCCGAAAGAATAATCATTAAATCGAACTGAATTGGTAATTCCTTTTTTTTCATTCGGCTCAAAGGGCCAATGTATTTTAGTTCAAATTCAGCCTTTTTTATATGACCTAATTTACCGGTCAAATTGGGTATTTCTTCAAAATCTGGAACCCAACACTCGTCAAATTTTTTTATGATATTCTGGTGTAATTTGCTTGTAATCCAGGTGGTGTTTCCGGTCA
>CAILTC010000065.1 GCA_903837025.1 uncultured Bacteroidota bacterium
ATTCTTGCTCTAAGGCTTTATGTACTTTTACGCCACCAATAATTAATTTTTTGATTTGTTTATTTTTCAATTTTTCCAAAGAATTTTTTGCTTGCAAAGGAACCATGGCGCAAAAATCAAATTCTTCATCAATACCCTTTAACGGATCCGAAGTTGGTTCTACAAATTTCATTTCAAGTCCTAATATCAAAGAGCGAACAAACATCATTTTTCCAGCCACATAATTAGTAGGTAAACAATGCAGCATGGTGTCTCCAGGTTTTAAACCAAAGAAATCTCCGGTTGCGATTGCAGAATCAAGCATAGCTTTTTTCTCAATTTTTATCACTTTTGGCGTTCCTGTTGTTCCTGAAGTTTGTAATTCGATATAGGATTTATCATCAAACCAGTCTAATAAAAATCTTCCAACATGTTGTTCGAAAGGTTCTCCTTCTTTTATGAAACATAAAGCCACATAAAATATTTCTTCTCTAGTAACGTGGTAACCATTCAATTTGAAACGATTATGTATGTTTTTGTACGTTAATTTATCCATTATAATTTTTTAAATATTTATTTAAGAATTTGGTTATCTACTTTACCGCTTAGTTTTGTTGACCAATTAGTCCAATTGTATTTCTTTGCAAATATAATTAATAGAATCGGATACACAATTGCAATTGAAACTAACATTTCATTTAACATATCAACAGGATTTTCAACACCTGTATAGCTAAAAACGGCATCAGTATGTAGTGCCGAAAAATCCGAAGTAATCAATAATGCCGCAATCAGATTATTTCCTAAGTGAAACCCCAAAGCAAGCTCTAAACTATCGTCCATTAAGGTTATAATTCCAAGGAAAAAACCGGTTCCAATATAAAATGCCATAACTCCAAAACCCATTTTAGCCACTTCGGGATTAGCGCTGTGAAATAATCCAAATAAAATTGATGTAAAAGCCAAAGGAAACCATCTGTTTTTAGTTATAACACCAATTTGCTGCATCAAATAACCTCGGAATAAATATTCCTCATAGGCAATTTGAAAAGGAAAAAACAAAATACTAATTAGAAATAATAGTGCAAATTTCATTGGATTAAAATTCCAAATTATCCCTTTATTATCGAAAAAATAAGAAATTGCAAAACCTACAATCGACAAAAAAACAATCAGTCCAAAAGAGAAAAAAAACCGTTTAAAGTCAACTTTTTTTCTTGAGGTTGTTAGCGAAAGCACCTCTCTTTTATGCAAATTTTTAACCAAGAAAAACAACAAACCCAGTAGTAAAATAAAGGGTGACAAATTCATAATCAAGGACCAATTACTAGGAATTGCTTTCATTGATTTATATATTTCATCAAGTTGTTCCTTAGACATAAAGAAATAAGCAATGAAATTAGAAATAAAAACGCCCACTGTTAATGATGTGGTAATCAAAACGCGCCACCAAGTATTATTCCCTTTATAGGCTTGTTCTATAAACATTTTTGAATGTATTTAATTTGTATTGGTAACAATTTTGCTTGAATAATTTGCTCGAAAATAACTTAATTTTTTGTTTTTATGCATTACTTTGCAAAAAACTTAACACTTATTTAATGATCCAAATTTATCATAATTCACGTTGTACAAAATCAAGGGAATGCCTCGCTTTTCTTGAAGAATCTGGGCAAGAATATGAAGTTGTCAAATATCTTGAAGAAGTCCCAACTTTTGATGAATTGAAAGCCATAATCCAGAAATTAAATATAAAACCAATAGCTTTAGTTCGCCGGAAAGAGAAAATTTGGATAGAAAACTTCAAAGACAAAACAATGTCGGATGATGAAGTTATTAAAGCCATGATTCTGAACCCTATTCTCATCGAAAGGCCTATTGTCATTAATGGTGCAAGGGCTGTTATTGCAAGACCTTTGGAAAAAGTAAGTCAAATTATTTAGTGCTATTTTTTTATTGTTTTAACAAACCTTTGTGATTTTGCAGCTAAACCAAAGTTTATTTTTGCAGTCTTATTCAAAAAAATAAATTTTAAAACATGAAGAAATTTAAATTAGCGCTGCTATTGGTCGCAATTTTCACTAGCTATATCAATTTTGCTCAAGGGAAACCACAGCTTACAAAAATAAAAGTTACTGGAAAAATAGTCGAAAAAATCAGCCAACAACCACTTGAATATGCAACTATTACCTTTGTAAACCCAAAATTCCCTAAAGGAAAAACTGGTGGAATCACAAACGCTAAAGGAGAATTTGACATTGATATAATTCCCGGAATTTACGATATTAAGATTGAGTTTATCTCGTTTAAGCCAATTATTCTTAAACAACGAAAACTAATGCAAAGCACCAATCTAGGACAAACAAATCTAGAAGAAGATGCTTCTCAATTGAATGAAGTTGTTATTCGTTCTGAAAATACTACTGTCGAAATCAAACTGGATAAAAAAGTTTATAATGTAGGGAAAGATATGATTGTAAAAGGCGGAACTGCAAGTGACGTACTAGACAATGTTCCTTCGGTAACTGTTGATGGTGATGGAAATGTAAGCCTTCGTGGTAATGATAATGTTAAAATCCTTATTGATGGTAGACCATCAAATGCCATTAATGTTGCCGATGCGCTACGAACAATTTCAGCAGATGCCCTCGATAAAGTGGAAGTAATTACAAACCCATCGGCCAGATATGATGCTGAAGGTGGTGCAGGAATTATCAATATTATTCTCAAAAAAGAAAAAAACCAAGGTACAAACGGAACATTCATTGCTACAGTTGGTAATCCTGATAATTATGGAATATCCTCTACCTTAAATTTCAAAAATCAAAATTTTAATCTTTTTACAACTATAGGTTATAATGATAGCAAAAGCCCTGGTAATTCGATAACCAATACCGATTATCTCAATCCTGATGGTTCTGTACAAAAAACAATAGATGAAAAAAATAATAACGTAAGAACAAGAAAAGGGTACAATTATAATTTTGGAATGGATTTGTTTCTTGATAAAACGTTGACTTGGACCAATGCACTTAGCTTTAGAAAAAATGATGGTGCTAATCCAAATAATGACAATATCTTCAATTACGAACCTAATAATGACTTTACGAGTAATCGATTTAATGACCAATACACAAAAACACAAGATGTAGAATTCAATTCAAATTTTACAAAAAAATTCAAAAAAGACGGACATAAACTTACTGTTAGCGCAACATTTTCGAGTGATACTGACAATGACACATCGCTAATAACTAATTCTATTAACGGGCAAGCAAGCAATGTAACTCAACAATCAACTACAAACGGTCAAAAACAAAGTAGAAATTTATTTCAAGCTGATTATGTTTTACCACTAGGACAAAATAGTCAATTTGAAGCAGGTTACAAAGGAGATTTCAATGCTTTGTTGACTAACTATGGTGTTGGAGATTTAGATATTAATGGTAACTATACACCCAATTTAAATTATACAAATTCGTTAGATTATAAAGAAAAAATAAATGCGCTTTATACTCAATTTGGATCAAAAATCAATAAATTCTCTTATTTATTAGGCTTGAGATACGAGGATTCTAGTATAGATATCAATCTTTTGACTACAAATGATTATACCAAAAAGAAATATCATAATTTCTTTCCAAGTGCTTTTCTTACCTATCAAATAAATGACGACAGTAATTTCTCCCTAAATTATAGTCGAAGAATAG
>CAILTC010000066.1 GCA_903837025.1 uncultured Bacteroidota bacterium
AATAACTAGAACTCTCTCCGGCTCCAGACTCGATTAATACTCTATGTCCTTGATAAGTAAGCGAATTTACAGCATCGGGAGTAAGGCAGATACGGCGTTCTTGGTGACTATTTTCTTTTGGAATACCAATAAAAAGTTCACTTTTATGTCTAGCTATTTCTAATTTTTCCTCTTGAGGTAATAACTGCTGTTTTGTAAATGGAGTAATCGCCATTGTGTTTTTGAAATTAGGAGCACAATTTACTGAATAATATTATTATTTGTTAATTATACAAGGATTAATTGCATTAGGTAGTTTATTATTAACTTAATTGCAAAGCGCGTTTTCCATTGGCTAATAATGAAATTGTAATAACCGAATGTAAATCGGGGATAAGGTTGGGGATCTTTTCGGCCCATTCTATAAAACACCAATTATCAGAATATAAATATTCGTCAGCTCCCATATCAAGCGCTTCAATTTCATCATTCAATCTATAAAAATCAAAATGATAAACTATTTGATTATTATATGTTTGATATTCATTAACTAAAGAAAAGGTTGGACTACTTGTCGCTTCGTTTACGCCAAGTTCTTTTGCCAAAGCTTTTATTAAAGTTGTTTTTCCAGCGCCCATTTCTCCGTGAAAAAGGATCACTTTATTCGGATTTTGTTCCAAAATTTTCTTGGCGACCCTATTGATTTCGTCCAATGAAAAAGTTATTTCCATGCTTTTAAAAGTTATATGTTAAGAGTTGAATGTTAAGTGTTAAAAAAATTGAGTCAAAATTTGCTATTTAAACCGAATCTAAACCCTGTGACCTGCAACCTGAAATCTGTAAACTGCAATCTCTGCAATCTGAAACCTGCAATCTAAATTACTTCGGATTAAATATCAAAAACGGAATAATCATTTCTTCCAATGAAATCCCACCATGCTGATACGTATTTTTGTAATAACTTACATAATGATTGAAGTTATTTACATAGGCCAAAAATAAATCGTTTTTTGCAAAAATATACGAACTGCTCATATTTATTGTTGGCAAACCTATTATTTTCGGGTCTTTTACAGCATAAACATCTTTGTTCTCGTAGGATAAACTACGTCCAGTTTTGTAGCGCAAATTAAGACTCGTATTTTTATCACCAATTACTTTCGAAGGATTTTTTACGTTTATCGTTCCGTGATCTGTGGTCAAAATCAATTTGAAACCTAAATTTTGGGCTTGCTGAATAATCTCTAAAAGAGGGGAGTTCTTAAACCAACTCAAAGTCAGCGAGCGATAAGCTTTATCATCTGAAGCCAATTCTTTTACAACATCCATTTCGGTTTTTGCATGCGAAAGCATATCTACAAAATTGTAAACCACCGTAACCAAATCATTATTCTTTAATGTTTTGAAGTTTTCTACCAGTTTTTTTCCACCGGCAAGATTCGTGATTTTAAAATAATCCTGCTTAATATCTAATCGTAATCGTTTTAATTGCGCAGTCAAAAACTCGGCTTCAAACAAGTTTTTTCCACCTTCTTCAGGATCATTTTTCCAATATTGGGGAAATTGTTTTTCCATTTCAAGTGGCGTCAAACCAGAGAAAATTGCATTTCTTGCATATTGCGTAGCCGTGGGCAAAATAGCGTAGTACGGAACTTCTTTTTCTAGTTTATAGTGATTTCCCACCACGCTTTCAAAGGTTTTCCATTGGTCATAACGCAAATTATCAATCACAACAAACAAAATCGGCTTGTCTTTTTTCAGGATTTCAGGAACCACTAATTCCTTAAATAAAGTGTGCGATTGAATCGGTTTTTCGGCTTTTGGCAAGAACCAATCTTCATAATTGCGCTCTATAAATTTCCCAAATTGCGAGTTGGCTTCCGCTTTTTGCGATTCGAGAATTTCGATCATTCCTTGGTCGTTGATATTTTCGAGTTCCAGCTCCCAAAAAACCAATTTTTTATACAATTCT
>CAILTC010000067.1 GCA_903837025.1 uncultured Bacteroidota bacterium
CCTTCGGTTAAGGTACCAAATTATGCTTATCATAATAATGGCGACCTCACCTTCACCAACATGGCTGATTCATGGGGGCTGAGTACCCCCTCATTCTCAAACGGAGCTGCTTATGCGGATCTTGATAATGACGGAAATCTCGATCTTGTGGTGAATAATGTTAATATGGCTCCCTTTGTTTATAAAAATGAGACAAAGAAGAATTTTTCTTCTTTGTCACATAAAGTGACCACGGTGGGATTTGAACCCACACGCCCTTGCGAGCACCAGCCCCTCAAGCTGGCAAGTCTACCGTTTCTCCACGTGGCCTTAAAATAAAAAAGGTCAAGCTATGTGCTCGACCTTTTTGTGACCCGACTGGGGCTCGAACCCAGGACCCCATCATTAAAAGTGATGTGCTCTACCAACTGAGCTATCGAGTCTTGATTCAAAGAAAGTGTATGATAAATCACAAAATTGTGACCCGACTGGGGCTCGAACCCAGGACCCCATCATTAAAAGTGATGTGCTCTACCAACTGAGCTATCGAGTCATTTTCTTTCCTTGAATGCGGGTGCAAATATAAGGTGTTATTTTTGATTTTTCAAAGGTATTTTAGTATAAATTTGTCTTTTTTTAACAAAAAGACTTAACGTCTTAATATATAAGGTTTTATTTAAATGAAAAAAATTATTTTATTAGGTTATATGGGTAGCGGGAAGTCTACAATTGCCAATAGATTGTCAAAAAGCACCGGAATTCCGTTTGTCGATTTAGACAAAAGCATCGAGGAAAGAGTAAATTTGTCTATAAATGAAATTTTTGAACAGAAAGGTGAAATCTATTTCAGGAAACTGGAGCACGAGATTTTCGTTGAATTGTTAAAAGCTCCAGGAAATTTAATTATCAGCCTTGGCGGAGGCGCTCCATGTTATTCTAATAACCACGAACTTTTGAATGGTGACCATGTAATATCGATCTATTTGAAAGCTTCCGTAGATACTCTATTCGAAAGATTGGCGTCTAATGTAAGCAAACGTCCTATTCTTGCTGCTATGAATGAGGACGAAATGAGAGAATTTATTGCCAAACATCTTTTCGATAGGAGTTTCTATTATAATCACGCCCAATACAAAGTGAGTGTAGATCATAAAACAAAAGATCAAGCAGTTGAAGATATTCTCGAAATTCTAGCTTAAATAAGCGTAATTGTCTCCGTTTTCATCAAAAACTACTTGCACATGCTCTAAAGAAGATGTAGAAAGGGATATTCCTTTAAAATCGGCCTTTACAGGGTATTTTTTATGATTTCTATCTACTAGAACGGCAGTTTTGAATTTCTTTAAAGGGACGTCTAGAAAATGCCTTACAGCATATATTAATGTTGTTCCGGAGTTTAATACATCATCAACAAGTACTAAGCCTTTGTTGGTGTATTGTTCTTTGGTCAAGGAAGTATTTACGACTGATTCAGGATTGAGTTTGTTAATTTGAACTTCGCAAAGCGAAATCTTTAACGTTGAAATTTTTGCTAAGGCTTCGGTGATTTTTTTTGCAAAAGTAAAACCGTTAGCCGCAATTCCTGCAATAACGATTTCTTCTTCATCTACAAAGGTTTCGTAGATTTGGTAAGCAATTCTTTTTATAGTGTGTTCAATTTCTTGATTCGATAGAATGATGTTTTTGCTCATGGTTTAAAGGTTAATTCCCCACCCGTCCCTTCCTTAAGGGGAGGGTGCCGTTTCTGGCAAATGGGAATGGATGTTTTTGTTTCTATTTATTTTATATGTAATCTGTAATTTATAATTTGTAACCTGTAATCTATAATTTTTTATTCAAATATTTATTACTATTTTCAGGACTCGTCTCCCTCCCCTTCGAGTAGGGTTGGGGAG
>CAILTC010000068.1 GCA_903837025.1 uncultured Bacteroidota bacterium
GAAATTTGTCGGCCATACCAGACCGAAGCCAAGCTACACCATTCAACAAAGCGTGTAAAGCCGTTGAACAAGTAATAGAATGTGAAATTTCGGGGCCTGAGCTTTGCAAATCATGAGCCACCCAGGAAGATATATTTCCCAGAGTTGTTGTTGGTGATGCCAAAGTTTGTGCTTTGCCCGTTTCTAAATATTCCTGATGGTGTTTTTCGAACAAATCGGTAGCACCACGAGACGAACCTATGTTTATCCCGAAAATATCGTTGGCTGTCCAACCTGCTGTTTCAATGGCTTTGCGTGAAGCAGCCATCGCAAACAAAACGGAATTGTCTAGTGATTTGTACTTGATGTCGGATTGTTTCAGCTCCCGGATTATTTCCTCGGAATCGCTATCGAGTTTAGCAACCAAGGTGTTTGTATGATCTAAAAAATGCTCCGTAAAACAATGTTTGTTGCTTAAATAATTATCCCAAATCATTTTTGGGTCATTGCCCAAAGGAGAAATAGAGGCTAAAGCAGTTATGGAGATTATTTGTGACAAGATATTTATTTTTTTTGCAAAGGTCGTGAAGTTTTTCGTGAAATTAGTACACGGACAACATGGATTTATCTTAAATCATTTAAGACCCTATAAGCTGAAAAAATAATTATCCATAGAAATAATGGCTCGAACTAAACGATTTCAAGTGCTTTTTCTACAACTTCATACACTTTTTGTAATTGCACTTCGCTGATGATATAAGGGGGTAAAATATAGACAATATGACCAACAGGGCGCAAAATCACTCCGTTTTCGATAAAAAAATCATAGAGTTTATTCCGCAAGGTTCCATAATAACTTTCTGAACTTTCTGTTTTTATTTCAAGGGCAAAAATAACACCCAACACCCGAGTTGTTGTGACTTTTGGATGCTTCTCGATGTGGTTTTGAAAGTCTAAATGGCTTTGGTGAACACGAGCAATATGGGCTTGCATTTCTGAGGTTTGCAACAAAGACAAGCTGGCCAAAGCTGCCGCACAGCCTGTAGGATTTGCGGTAAAAGTGTGTCCGTGAAACAATGCTTTATTAATGTCTTCATCATAAAAAGCTTCAAAAATATCCTGTGTGAAAGTGGTGATTGCCATAGGAATTGTTCCACCTGTCAAGGCTTTCGACAGACACATCATGTCGGGATTTTCGACTAAATAATCCATTGCAAAAGTCTTACCTGTTTTTCCGAAACCAGTCATCACTTCATCGGCAATGGTGAGCACCTTATTTTCTTGACAAATCCGAATTAATTCGTCTAGGGATTCGGGTTCATACATTACCATTCCAGCAGCTCCTTGAACCAAGGGTTCAAAAATAAAACCGGCACATTTATTATTTTTTATGGCTTGGGCCAAAGCGGTATAACTGATTTGTTCATGACCTTTTATTGGAACTGGAATCCGAACCACATCAATAAACATTCCTTGAAAAGCCTGGGTGTAAAAGGAAATTCCACTGGCTGCCATTGCCGCAAAAGTATCCCCATGAAAGGCATTTTCGAAAGCGATTATTGTGGTTCTCTTTTCTCCTTTATTAAAAAAATATTGCAAAGCTACTTTTATTGCCACTTCAACGGCTGTTGAGCCATTATCGGAAAAAAATATTTTTTGTTGATTTTCAGGTAGTATTTCCATCAGCTTTTCGGCCAAAACTACTGCGGGTTCATGGGTGAAACCACCAAAAAGAACATGTTCTAAAGTGGTTAATTGTTTATAAATCGCATCGGCTATAAACGAATTTGAATGCCCATAAGGATTGACCCACCACGAAGCAATTGCATCTATATATTCCTTATTGTTTTCGTCCCAAACTAAAGCGCCTTCGCCTTTTACTATAGCAATTGGTGGTTTTGAAGTTTTATGTTGGGTATAAGGATGCCAAAGATATTGGTTGTCTCTTTCGGTTAGGTTCATGAGATTTGCGATTGTTGATTAACGATTTCAGATTGAAATTGATTTTTTAAAATTGCCATTGCTATTGAAGTTCTAATAGATTCTCCCTAAACATATCAGCATATTCACGGATAACAGCAGCATCAAAATAAGGTTCTTGTTCGATTCTTCCCATGTTTTTTATTCCTGTTTTATTGAGGATAATTGCTTCGGAAGCTGCGTTTTTTTTTCCACTAAAAATAATTCCTGCACAATTTATATTTCGGTTTTGCAACGCTTCTATAGTCAGCAAAGTGTGATTGATGCTGCCCAAATAATGTCTGGAAACAACGATCACTTTGTAATCGGTTTGTATTAAATCGATCACACAATCATTATCATTTAGAGGAACAAAAACGCCTCCAGCTCCTTCGATCACGAGATGATTATTGGTTTTTGGTTCTAAAATATTTTTTAAATCAATAGTAATTCCGTCTAATTCTGCTGCCCAATGCGGACTTGCAGGTGTTTGCAATTGATAACTATTGGGATGGATAATCGTTTTGTCATTTGAGAGTAACGATTTGATTTTGTGGCTATCGGAATTCTCCAAATCACCTGCTTGAATGGGTTTCCAATAATCGGCTTGGAGCGCTTCGACAATTATGGCGGAAGCAATGGTTTTGCCTACATCGGTTGATATTCCTGTTATAAATAATTTCATAGTATATGTTTTTGCCACGAAGGCGCAAAGTCGCAAATTTTTTATATTCAGTAGCACAAACACTAAGTTATTTCACCACAAAGACGCACAAATTTAGTAGAAATAATTTCTTAATTTTCTTTGTGCCTTCGTGGTGTTTTATTTAATTTTTGGTGAAATCTAGCTTATTTGATAGCCTTTTTAAAGGTGACTAAAACACAAAAGTACTCAACAAACCCAACACTTCCGATATTTCTTCTTTCGAATTGAAACTATGCAGACAAAATCGCAATCGTTCCTGACCTTCGGGAACAGTTGGCGAGAGTATGGCTTTGACGTCAAAACCTTTTTCTTGAATCTGACTGGCAATGTTTTTTACTTTTTGATTTCCGGGAATTATGGCACTTTGAATGGCTGATTTACTCCGAACAAACATAGGTTTTAAACCAAGTAAATGCTGCGTTTGATTGAAACTAACGATGTTTTCGCGAAGACGTTCTATAGTTTGCTTATCGGATTCTAAATGTTGATAGGCTATCAAAATGGTAGCTACAGCATGAGGTGAAAGTCCTGTGGTATAAATAAAACTTCGGGAGAAATTCACGAGATATTCCTTCAATTCTTGTGAACCCAGAATGGCTGCTCCGTGGCATCCTAATCCTTTTCCGAAAGTCATAATTCGGGCAAAAACAGCATTTTGCAAACCCAACATTTGAACTAATCCTTCCCCGTTTTCACCAAAAACACCAAGCGAATGGGCTTCGTCAATAACCAAAAAGCATTTGTATTTTTCCGATAGTAGTGCTAGTTCTTCGAGATTTGGTGCATCACCGTCCATTGAAAAAACGGATTCGGTAACGATATAAAATATTGAATTTTTGAAATTTTCATTGCTATTGAAATGGATAATTTTACTTTCTAAATCTTCGAAATCATTATGCTGAAATTTATACGATTTGGCATTAGAGAGCTGAATTCCGTCTCGAATGGAAGCGTGACACAACTCATCATACAAAATCAAATCGCCTTTTTGCGGACATGAACTAAAAAAACCAACATTGGCATCGTAACCTGAATTGAAAATCAAGGCACTTTGGGTTTGATGAAATTGGGCTATAAAATTTTCGGTTTCTTGATAGACTTTGTGGTTTCCGGATAGCAATCGAGAACCAGTTGCTCCGTTTTGAATGCAATTATTATCAATTAAATACTGATGTGTTTCCTCGAAAATGGCTTTGTTTCTTGAAAAACCTAGGTAATCATTGGAAGCAAAATCAATGAAATCATTGGGTAAGGTTAATTTTCGCAAAGCATTGTTTTGCTTGCGAATTTCGAGTTTGGCAGTGAGATTTTTTGGAAAATTCATAAAAGCAAAGTTATTGATTTTATGTTTAAAAATGGTACACGGTGTAAACGGGTAAAGGAAAAATTGTATTGGTAGAGCAATTTGAAAAATAGAGGAAATCTGTGTAAAAATTGCTTGCTTATTAAATGGATACATTTAGTTAAATGAATTTCTAGCAAAAAATTAGTATCGTTCCTACGGAACTTACATGTATATTGTTATTCATTTACCCCCGAACTAAAGTTCGGGGATACAATATGAATCGTTCCTACGGAACTTCACAACAAAGAGCCGTAGGCTCGAACAATATTGCAGTAATTCTATATCTAAAATAATTATATAAAGACAACTTTTACTACCAATATCTTTTTAGAATAGAGCCAAAATTAATTGTGTTTCTTAAAATATACCTTTTGTTGTTTACCCGATGGAGCTTTTACTCGCAGGTTTTTTAGCCCAGATGGGAACGGCATCCTCTTGTGGCGGTGTTCGCCACAAGAGATACAGTGGACAGCTGGATTAGCTCCGAAAAAAAAGCCAAACAATAATGCTTGGCTTCCTCTTTTGATTGTGATTTTTATCTAAAGTTATAGTGTATTCCAAACATCAGATTTCCTTTTGGCATAGGAATCAAATTGGTTTCGGTATAGGTTGCATTGAAAATATTATTGGCAAATAAAGAAATTTCAAAAGCTTTCAAGCGATAGGAAGCTCCAAGATCTACAACCGAATACGAATCACCAGTAGTTCTTTCTGCATATCGATACGAAATAGTATTGCTTAAGTTTTTTAAGAATTGCATTGTGTAGCTTGCCACAAACTGATGTTTCATCGAATTTAAAACATATTGCGAGAAATTATAGGCACTTTGTTTTACATCATCCTTTATGTAGGAATAACCAAGTTGTAGTTTTTGATTAAATGAATGCGCTGTAAACTGATAAAGCAGCTGGGTTTCGAACCCTTTGGTGGTCACATTTTGAATATTCTGCGCTTGCCACGGATCTGAGATTTGCATTTTTACGTAATCAATCAGATGATTTGAATCCCGATTGAAGACCGCCGCCGAAGCATTAAAATGGGAGGTATTCCATTTCAAACCTATTTCTTGCGAAAGTGCTTTCTCTGGCTCTAAGTTAGAATTACCTATTGTTGTAGGTGATTTATAATTCAAATCGGTATAGGTTGGAATTCTGTAGGTGTATCCCACATTGCCATAAACCCTAAGATTATTAAGTATTTGATAACCAATATCGATCCCTGGGAAGGCAAAAAATTTGAAATCCGAAAAATATGTCACCGCCACGCCCGGAGTGATATCCAACTTGTTTTTGAGTAAATCCAAACGATGTTCTAAAAACAAAGTGCTTACAAAACGATTATTGGCGCCAAGATTATTGCTAGAAAGAGCGACTTTGGCAGTTTCTATTCCAAATCCTGTAATTCCAATATTCGAGGTATAGGAACCGTTTAATTCGGCTGCTATTTTGTTTGATATATGCAAATTTCTGTAAATTGACGGATTGTTTCGAACATAAATATATTCGTCCTCATTACGCCTCCAATACACCTTTGGTTTCCAAGTAAAATTTCCTTTTTTGATAGTCGTAGAAAAACCAATTAAACTCGCCTTTGTTTTTTCATATTGATCTATGGCGGCAGGGGTTGCATAAAAACCATTGGATCCAAAACTTCTTTCCGAAAGCGAAACTAACATTTCAATTGGCAGTTCTTTTTTATTGAAAGTGCTTTTTAAAACAAAATTTTCATTGTCGAAATCCGTATTATAGCGATATCCATTTGAAGTGTTTTTTGAAAAATGGATGATATGGTTACTATCTTCCAGATTTACTCCTGCAGTTATAGCGGTGCTAACTTGACCATAAGAACCTGCCTGAATACCTACTGAAACGGCATTGTCAAGCGAATCTTTTGTAATAATATTGATAGCACCAGTAAAAGCATTTTGACCAAATACACGAGCTGCAGGCCCTTTTATGATTTCAATTCTCTTAATGACTTCAATTGGCAAAGCCAAATTTAGGGTATGATGTCCGGTTTGTGCATCGTCAACCTTAATTCCGTCAATAAGGAGTAAGGTTTCATCAAAACTGCCACCCCTAATATATAAATCAGCTTGCGTGCCGTTAGTGCCACGACGTCTGATGTCAATGCCCGCAATTTGTTGTAAAGCATCGGCAACATTAGCCACTCCAGATTTTTTTAAATCTTCGGCTGTAATCAACTGAATTGTTCTTGAATTTTTATTGAAAGGCAAATCAATCCGAGAAGAGGAAATAACCACCTCTTGTAAGGAGTCAATTTTTATGCGATTTTGAGCGAAACTAAGATTAAGAATCATGCTCAATGCAAATAATAAAACACTGTTTTTTTTCATTTTTGAATAATTATAAGTCATAAAAAAAGTCACACATTGCTGTATGACTTTTTTGTTGTATTGTGAATTGTCTTAGTCGGCTAAAACAATTACTTTATTATCTTTCATTTCGACAGTTCCAGATTCAATAGCAATGGTGTAGTTCTGATCGTTTACTTTGGTAAACAAACCTTCGGATTCCTTGCTAAAATTAAAATGGTTTGCCGTGATTTTAACATTCCCTTTTTGAAGTAATGAAACTATCGGTGCGTGATTATTCAATATTTGAAAATGACCATCAACTCCCGGAAGAGATACTGACGTAATTTCGCCTGAAAATAATTTTGCTTCTGGTGATACTATTTCTAATAACATATTTTTAAAGTTAGACGTTAGTGTTATAAGTTAGAAGTCCTAAAAACTACCAACTGAAAACTGCTAACTGATTTAAGCTTCTGCCAACATTTTTTCTCCAGCTTCGATAGCGTCTTCAATAGTTCCTTTAAGGTTGAAAGCTGCTTCTGGTAAGTGATCTAATTCTCCGTCAATGATCATGTTAAATCCTTTGATGGTATCTTTAATGTCAACTAAACATCCTTTTAATCCTGTAAACTGTTCTGCAACGTGGAAAGGTTGAGACAAGAAACGTTGTACACGTCTTGCGCGAGAAACAGATAATTTATCTTCTTCTGAAAGTTCTTCCATACCAAGAATCGCGATAATATCTTGCAATTGTTTGTATTTTTGAAGAATTTCTTTTACTCTTTGAGCGCAGTTATAATGC
>CAILTC010000069.1 GCA_903837025.1 uncultured Bacteroidota bacterium
AGGATTTACCTATTGTGGTGAGGTCTATTTTAGAGGAAGTCCGAGAAGAGCGTATGAAAAAGTGCTGGATAACAAACAAAATCAGTAAATGCAAAAGAAAGTAATTTTAGATTGCACACATAAATACCAATAACAAATGAAGAATTTAGATTTGAAACAAATCAAGGAAAGAGCGCTGAAAATCAGAAACCAATACCATCAATTAGAAATCAAACATCATGGTGCAGAATGGACTGTCGAAAAAGACGCTTTAGCTTTTCTTACTGATGCTGGATTAGTTGGGCGTTATACCATGTCTCAACAAGGTAGTTGGTTAAAACCAAACACAGACGCAGAACTAAAACACAAATTAGGCGAATGTATTTGGTGGTTGACCGTTCTTGCGGATCGAATGGAAATTGACATCAATGAATCAGTGGAGGATTTCTTGACAAAAACCGAAAAATTATTGGGAGAATAAAACTGAATCTAATGAAAAATCCTTTGCGATTCATTTTCTACCTCTTCATTCCTGCCATTGGGTCGCTTCCTTTCCGGAATATATATTCACTATTAATGGCGTAAGCACCTGTAATCACGACTTTTTTTGCAGGATCAAGGGCAGATTTTATTTCGATCCTTCCATTGGTTTCAACACCTGTTTCAACCATTAGATTTTCAAAAACACCTGGTCTTTTTTCGATCCAAATATAAGAGGCATTTTGTTCCCGAATTACGGCATCCGTCGGGATAAATAAACCTTTTTGATTTGACTGCGATAATTGGGCAATGGCTTGCATTCCGGGTTTCAAAAGCAAGTTGGGATTGGGTATTTCCATCCTAATTAAAAGCATTCTGGTGTCGGGATTGATTTCTGGATTGATAAATGCAATTCGGGCATTTATGGTTTTTTCAGGATAATCAGCAAAGGAAACTTTGGCATTTTGCCCAATAGAAATACTTTTCGAATAATTCGCATTTACTTGGGATTCAAGCCAAAGACTATTCAAATCTGCTACTTGTAGCACCGCCGAACCTTCCATGACATAACTCCCTTCGGCAACTTTTATTTCTGAAATAGTGCCACTAAAAGTGCTGTAAAAAGTAGTCAATGGCGAAACTTCCTTACTTGATTTTATGCTTTCGATCTGGGCATTGGTTAAACCATAAAACAATAGTTTTTGTTGGGCCGATGTCAGCATATTTTGGGCATTTTTTCCGAAATCACCCGGCATCGAAAGTTGTTTGTATGCCAATAAATAATCTTGTTTGGCTACTGCAATATCTTCGCTGTATAACACATAAACGGGAGCGTTTTTAGCCACATAATCTCCCGCAGTTTTGAAGAATAATTTTTCAATTCGTCCCATCGCTCTTGACGAAATCGTCTTGATTTTTTCCTGATTAATCGTCAAAATACCTGTATAACTCTGCGCTACGCTGCTTTTGGTTTCCGAAATCGTTTGGGTGCTAATATTCCCCAATTGAATTTGTTGCTGGCTCAAACTAATTTCGTTCGAAGCGGAGTTATTTGTTTTAATTGGATCATTTGGCTCGGTTTTTTTAGTGTTACAACCTATAAATACCGCCAACAATAGCAGTAAAATTCCGCTTATTTTTATCTTTTTCATCTTATTCGGTTTTAATGAAGCTCTCGCTGTCTATTAAATACTGCCCTTTTTGGGCTATTGAATCTCGAACAGAAATCCCTTCGACAACTTGTACAAAATCATCGATTACAATCCCCGTTTTTATAGCAGTGGCCTTAAATCCTTTTCCTATTTTTAAGAAAACTATTTTCTGGATTCCAATGCTAACAATTGCTTGTTTTTGAATCCAAATTCCTTTTGTTGAATTGGTTTTTACGAAACCCTGCAATCGTATTCCAACGGGCAATTTCAAGGTGTTGTTATTCAAATAAACTCGAATTCTATTGGTTTTATCGGCTGGATTCAATTGCGTTTCTACAAAATTGATTTGGGCATTTATGAATTTATTTTCGGCTAATTCCGTCGAAATTCGAATCGGTTGATTCGCTTTTATTAAACGAGTAAAATTTGGACTCACATTGAAAATTCCCCAGACTTTATCGGTATTCAATAATTGAAAAACGGTTTGATTTTTCTTTACATAATCTCCTTCTTTAATCGATAAATTTTCTGTTGTTGCTGAATTTTGCATCGCTGGATTCACAGGATTTACCATACTTTCTGTTCCTTTAATAATCCCCGAAGTTGGACTATAAATGGAAATTATCGGATTGGCTTTTTGGGTTGAAACCAAAGAACGAATCTGATTGTCTGTCATTCCGTATAATGCTAATTTTTGTTTTGATGCCGAAATAATCGAAGTATTAGCAGCATCATTAGTCATCAAATAGATGAAATTTTGTTGTTCGGTCATCAATTCGGGACTGTACAAATCAAAGAGTTTTTGTCCTTTGCTCACTTTTTGAAACTTATAATTGACATACATTCGTTCGATTCTTCCATTGATTCGAGCCGCTACATTTACAGCCGAATTGGGATCATAAGCCACAATCCCTGGCAGATTGATTTCAATACTTAATGCGGTGTCTTTTGGAGTCGTAGTTTGGTACTTTCCCACGATAAAATTATCGGTTGGTTTCAATAAATCTTCAATCGATTTACCATCGACAAGTTGACTTTCGATTACTTTTTTTACCAAATTCATCCCGCAAATAGGACAATTTCCGGGTTTGTCGCGTATAATTTCGGGGTGCATCGAACAAGTATAAACTTCGCTTTGAAAGTTCGTGTCCGAATGATTTCCTGACTTCACCGTAAAAAAATACACAGCAAAACCGATTGCTACAACCCCAATTAATCCCAAAATATATTTTAGATTCGTATTCATCATTAGTTGGTTTCAAGTTGTTTTTCTATTTCTACTTGCGCAATCAAAATGGCTTGCAATTTATCGAGCGCATCAATTTGCGACATATTCAAAGCTTCCCAAGCATCCAAAACCACAAACAAATCGCTGGTGTTATTTTGCCAAGCCAAAACTGCGGTGTCATAATTGCGACGCAATGCCGGAATGATATTTTTTTGGGCAATCTCATATTGTTTTTTCAAGGTCGATAATTCCGAATCCATTCCCGAAATCATACCTGTAGCTTCATTCAAAATCATTTGTTTTTGCCAATTGAGACTTTCGTTTTTTATTTTGAAACTATAGATATTCGCTTTGTTCATTTTGGTTGACCAAGGCAAAGGAATCGTTATCATTCCCATCAAGGAAAACTGTTGTGGTTGCTGACCAAAGGCAAACATGTGATCGTATTTGATACCAAATTCAGGCAATAATTTTGCTTTTTCTGACTCGATTTTCAACTGGTTTAACGCTATTGTTTTATCAATTGCTCGTACATCGCTTCGGTTATTAGAAAGCGAAATAGTATCTGATTTCATCAAATTAAAATCAATAAATTGATAGGTCGAATCAATCTCGAAACCAGTGTTTTTATCTCTTGCCATCAAGGTATTGAGTACAATTCGCTTTTGGTTCATTTCATTTTGCAACATCACAACCATACTTTCCAAGCTGCTGTATTGCGATTTTGCTTTGTAATATGTTGGCAATTTATCCATGTTATACTGATACCGAATTTCCATGCTTTTGGTCATATAGGACAAAAGCGATAAATTATCCTTGGCCACTTTCAACTTTTTGTAAAGGATCATCCATTGATAATAATTCGTTTTCGCCAAAGCATTTAACTGATTCAACGTAAATTTTTTATTTTCGATTTCGACCGAAGACATCGCCTTCATATAATTAGAATCGGCTTTTAACTTAGAAACATTCGGAATCATTTGGGTGACACCCACCATATAATTTCCCATTCCTACCCCCATTTCACTGGCTTTCCATAATTTCATATTATAAGGAGTCATAAAAAATCCTGTTTCCACTTGTGGCGGCATCCAGCTTTTAGCCCCTTTTGATGCGGCATCCATACTTTGAATATCGGCATCGTACATTTTTAATTGCGGATTATTCGTTTTGATGGTACTCAATACCTTTTCCAAGGAAAGCGTTTGAGCTAGGCTGTTTGTAAAGCTTAAAATCAAACAACTTATTGCGATATAATATTTAATGTTTAGCATGGATGATATCTATTTTACCTTTTGTTTTTAATTCTCGAAGTTTTACCATTTCGAAAACAACTGGCGTTATTAATAATACATAAATGGTCGAAGTTATGGTTCCGCCAATAAGGGGAACGGTAATTGGAATCATTATATCGGCGCCTGTTCCAGTTGACCAAAGAATGGGAATTAAGCCAAATAACGCCACCGAAACCGTCATTAGTTTTGGTCG
>CAILTC010000070.1 GCA_903837025.1 uncultured Bacteroidota bacterium
GTTTTTGAATGGACCAAAGGTGATCCGTCGATGCCCAAACCAGACGAAGAAAGAAAAAAAGGAAGAAACAACGCTTGGAAGCATCTTTATACTGCCAATATCATCTCGATGCCTGACAAATGGGAATATCCTTGGTTTGCTGCTTGGGATTTGGCTTTCCACACCTTGCCTTTGGCCCGATTAGATCCTGATTTTGCCAAAAGACAATTGTCGGTTATTTTAAGAGAATATTACATGCACCCCAATGGTCAAATTCCCGCTTACGAATGGTCCTTTTCGGATGTAAATCCGCCGGTACACGCTTGGGCAACTTGGAAAGTATATGAAATAGACAAAGAAATGAATGGCGGAAAAGGAGATACCGCTTTCTTAGAACGTATTTTTCATAAACTATTACTCAACTTCACTTGGTGGGTAAATTTAAAAGATGAAGGAGGAAACAATATTTTTGGTGGTGGATTCCTCGGGATGGATAATATTGGGGTTTTCGACCGATCGGCCGATTTGCCTACAGGTGGTCATTTAGAACAAGCCGATGGAACAGGATGGATGGCGATGTACAGTCTAAATATGTTGCGTATTGCCTGTGAAATTGCTATCGAAAATCCGGTATATCAAGATATGGCTTCTAAGTTTTTCGAGCATTATTTGCATATTGCTGGCGCCATGCAAGCCATTGGAGGAGACAAATTGAATCTTTGGGACGAAGACGATCAGTTTTACTACGACATGCTTCATAAAGAAAATGGCAATGCCGAACTACTCAAAGTCCGATCGATGGTAGGTTTAATCCCTTTATTTGCTGTTGAAGTATTAACGCCTGAACTATTAGAAAAACTCCCAGATTTTAAACGTCGCGTAGAATGGGTATTAGGGAATCGCCCTGATTTAGCGAGTTTAGTATCGAGTTGGGATAATCCAGGAACTGGCGAAACGCGTTTGCTAGCTATTTTGAGAGGCCATCGTATGAAAATGATCATGAAACGCATGTTTGATGAAACCGAATTTTTATCGGATTATGGCATCCGTTCCCTTTCGAAATACCACAAAGAACATCCGTATCAGTTTAATTATGAAGGCGGAAGCATTCAAGTAGATTATACGCCTGCCGAAGCTACAGGCGATATGTTTGGAGGAAACTCGAACTGGAGAGGTCCTATTTGGTTCCCGATGAATTATTTGATTTTAGATTCATTAGAGAAATTCTCTAACTATTATGGTCCAAATTACGAAGTAGAATACCCAACAAATTCCGGAAACATGATGACGATCAAAGCGGCGGCAGAGGAAGTTTCTAAGCGATTATTGGCCATTTTTGTTCCAGATTCCAACAAAAAAATTCCGATGTATGGCGAATACGATAAGTTTCAAAAAGACCCCAAGTTCAATCGAAATCATTTATTCTTTGAATACTTTGATGGTGATACCGGAAAAGGTCTTGGTGCCAATCACCAAACCGGTTGGACAGGACTTATCTCTGAAATAATTCGACATTTGTATGTGAAATAACAGTAGAAAAAGTGTAAAGAAAAGGCCATCAGAAATGATGGCTTTTTTGCGTTTTAGAAAAATATCTGTTATTTTTGTCTACCCTATTTCAAAGTAGTTTTGGATTAAAATCTTAACTCAAATTATCTTCAAGATGAAAAAAAATTATATTTCTATTTTATTATTTGCAATAACTTTTTCTTTGATTTGTTGCCGAAGCAATCAATTATCGAATGCTGATAATGGTCAAATCAACGGTCATCCTGCATGGATTATGCAAGGCAATATTTATGAAGTTAATGTGCGCCAATACACTCCCGAAGGGACTTTTAATGCCTTTGCAAAACACCTTGATCGCCTCAAAGCGATGGGCGTTGAAACTATTTGGTTCATGCCAATAAATCCCATCAGTAAATTAGATCGAAAAGGCACTTTAGGAAGTTATTATGCTGTTTCGGATTATACGGCAATTAATCCTGAATACGGAACAATGGATGACTTTAAGAAAGTGGTGAAATCAATTCATGAAAAGGGAATGAAAGTATTGATTGATTGGGTACCCAATCACACTGGCGCAGACAACCGATGGATTAATGAACATCCTGACTTTTTTATAAAAGATAAGGAAGGCAAAGCTGCTGTTGCCTTTGACTGGGCTGATACGCGACAATTAGATTATAAAAATCCAGTATTGCAGGATAGCATGATTGCTGCGATGAAATTCTGGGTAAAAGACACCGATATTGACGGATTTAGATGTGATGTCGCTTGGAATGTTCCTGCTAATTTTTGGCAAAAGTCTATTCCGCAATTAAAAAAAATGAAAAATATTTTCATGCTTGCGGAAGGCGATAGCACCTATCTTCCTAAAAGTGGTTTTGATGCGGTATATCCTTGGCACATGTTCAAAATGATGGAAAAAGTGGCCAAAGGCGAAAAATCAGCACTTGCTTTAGACAGTATAAACAAAGAAAACCAAACGCTATATCCTGAGAATACAATTCAAATGTATTTTACCAGCAACCATGATGAAAATAGTTGGAATCATGCCGACTTTGGCACTTTTCCTGGCGTTATTCATGAACCATTTGCGGTGTTTTCGCAAACGATGAAAAACAGTATTCCTTTGATCTATAGCGGACAAGAAGAACCTGTTTTGAGAGCTTTGGAATTTTTT
Organism: uncultured Bacteroidota bacterium; assembly: GCA_903837025.1. Taxonomy (GTDB): domain Bacteria; phylum Bacteroidota; class Bacteroidia; order Flavobacteriales; family Flavobacteriaceae; genus Flavobacterium. The sequence continues at coordinate 2,666 of CAILTC010000070.1, forward strand.
GAAAAAGACCCTATTACTTTTAAAAATTTCGAAAGAGAAAAATTCTATAAAACACTCCTTAACCTCAGAAAAAGAAACGAGGCACTTTCGGCCAATGCTTCCTTTAGAAAAATAACCGCAGGAGATGAGAAAGCAATTTATGCCTTCGTTAGAGAACATGGAAATAAAAAAGTGCTTGTGATTTTGAATTTTTCATCGATTGAACAGTCCATTTCTATAAATGAAAAAGCATTGACGGGAAAAGCACACAATATTTTTAAAGAAACGGAGGAAGTTTTGAATGCTAAAGAACGTAAAATTAAACCCTGGGGTTACGAAGTTTTTGAATACTAACCCTTGAAAATTAGATTGTAATTTGAACAAAAAAAGACCATCATTGCTGATGGTCTTTTTTAATGAATTTATGGGATTCTCTTATACATTGGTTGCACTGACAAAAACACCTGTTGAAGTGAAATTCAGTTTTAGTTTAGCTTCTGTGGTAGGTGTAATAAAAATATCATAACTTCCGTCCGATTCTAAATTTGCTCCTGTGATAATTGCTCCTGCATAATTAGTATTGATATAGGTTTTAATATTTGCAATTAAATCTTTTACAATACAAGGAACATTTAATGGTGGATGATTATTATTAGAGTCAGATCCTACAACGAAAACACCTGTAGCATCAAAATTCAATTCTAATCGAACTCCTGCGGCAGTTGTAAGATGCACTTCGAAACCACCATTCCAATCTTTCTGTGCAGATACAATTGTAGCACCTGGGAAAGTGGTAGTGATGTAAGTTGTTATTGTCGGTAATAAATCAGTTACAAGAACTTGGGTCTCATTATTCGAATGATTATTCCCGTTCGAACTAACCGAAACAAAATCTCCAGCTGGGCTAAAGTTCAAGTTTAAATTGGCTCCCGCAGCTGTGGTAATAAAGACATCAAAACTATTATCCGATTCTTTATGAGCCGAAGTAATTGTAGCTCCTGCATAATTAGTCGAAATATAACTTGTAATACTAGCCGCTAAATCAGCAATAGCAACCGGAATTTGATTTCCGTCATGTCTGTGTTTGTGATTGCCATTCGGTTTAAAAGTATTAGCCGAAACAAAAGTACCTGCAGCATCAAAGTCCAATTTAACTTTACTCGCATCGGCAGCTGTAATAAAAACATCAAAACTACCGTCCGATTCTGAATGCGCCGATGTGATTGTTGCACCAACATAATTTGCAGTAATATAAGTCGTTATTGCAGGCAATAAATTAGCAACAAGAACAGGCGTGTCTGTTTTTGCAGCAATTAGATTTCCTTTAAGGTCGAAATCTAATTTAGCCAAAAGACTAGAATTTTTAGCGGTAGCGCTTGATTTAAGTGTGGTTCCTGCTGGTAACGCCACATAGGTTTGATAGGTCCCGTTTGAATTTAAATTTACCTGAGTTGTTGTTGCTCCTGCATACTTTGAAGTTATATAAGATGAAATTGTTGTGGGTAAGGCCGAAGCAGCCACCACTTCATACGATGAGGCAACAGCACTTGTACCTGTACTTGATGAGCCAAGTCCGTTATTAGAACAGCTATTCAAGGCCAATGTAAGTGCACATGCAATTAGGATTTTTTGAGGGTTTTTCATTATTCTAAAAATTAAGGTTAAAGATTAAGTAAAAATGCTACAGGGTGAATTTTTAATTGATTTGTATAATTCTATTGCTTTTTCAGTTTAAACTAAAAGAGCCTTTTTATCTACATAAAACATTTATAGATAAGATTACCCTACCTAATTTTTTTAATTATTAAATTTCAATGATGAACCAAGAGCGTGTTTTATAAAAAATTAATATATTTCTTTCGCATCTATTAATTATAAACTTGTAAAAAAGATGTCTATTCGATAAATTTTATATAATTTAACTCCCTAAAAATAAATTATTTCTATTATGAAAATATCAAAAACAATTCTAGCTATTTGTATGTTGTTTGTTGTTTTGGGCTTTGCTCAAAATAAACTAAAAGGAAAGGTTGTGGATTTTAAAAATAAACCCGTGGCGAAGGCTAAAATATATTTAGACTCTATCTATTCTAAAGTTGAAACTAATAAAGAGGGAGATTTTGAAGTTCAACTTCCCGAAAAAGTGAATGTAATTAATGTTGTCTCTGACGAATATGGTTTATTATCTTCCCCATTTAATAA
>CAILTC010000071.1 GCA_903837025.1 uncultured Bacteroidota bacterium
AATGTTATTGGCAAATTTGTATTTGAATGCTGAAGTTTATACTGGAACACCAAGATACAATGACGCATTGATTTATATTAAAAAAGTGATTGATGAAGGTGGATACCATTTAGCAGCCAATTTTGGAAGTTTATTTTCAAGAGACAATGATGTTACCGATGCTAAAAATGAAATTATTTATGCATTAATAGCCGATCCAATTGTGAGTCAAAGTTACGGGAATACTACTTATATCATAAATGGAAGTTTAAGTACCGCCACTGGTATGGTTCCTAGTTTATATGGAATGACTGGAACTGGTTGGGGTGGACATAGAGCCACAAAAGCTTGGTATGGTTTATTTGGAAGTAGTGATGTAGCTTTGGCAGCTTCTACAGATGATAGAGCGCATCAATTCTGGACCGCTGGTCATACGTATGAAATGACAAATTACAAAACATGGACAAACGGGTATCCTAGTACAAAATTTACAAATGCAAATTATGTAGGTACTACAGTGCCAACAGATTTTTCAGGAACAGATTTTCCAATGTATCGATTAGCAGATGCCTATTTGATATATGCAGAATGTGTTCTAAGAGGTGCAACAGCTGGAACTAGTGTTCAAGCTTTACAATATGTAAATGCTGTTAGAACTAGATCTCATGCGGCACCAATAACTTCGGGCGATTTAAACTTAAACTTTATTATTGATGAAAGAGGAAGAGAACTAAATCTTGAAGGACATAGACGAACTGACTTAATTCGTTTTGGAAAATTTACAGGCGGTTCTTACTTATGGCCTTGGAAAGGTGGAGTTGTAGATGGTACTTCAATACCAACTACCTATAATCTATTCCCTATTCCACTAGCTGCAATACAAGCTAATCCAAACTTAACTCAAAACCCTGGTTATTGATATTAAATTATAAAAAAATGAAAAAAATTTTAAAAACAACAATTTTTGCATTTTTGCTTATTTCTTTAGGCTCATGTACAAATGAAAAAAGTCCAGTTGCTAAAGCAAATGGATTGAATCTTCATCCAATAACGCCTAGTAGTCCTTTTGTTTTGTCTGCCTTAGCAGGTGACACTCCTGTGGCTACGCTAACTTGGGATGTTGCAGATAATGGTGTTTCAACAAGTGAATCAACCTATGTAATAGAAATTGCAAAAGGCGGAACAAATTTTGCAAAGTCAATAATTGCAAGTCCTATCTCAACCAACACAACATTTGTATGGGGAGAGGGATTCTTGAATGGGCTACTTTTAGCAAACGGTTTTTTGCCAGATGTGGCTGCCGATATCGATGTGAGAATAAAATCTACACTTGGTCTTGACTATAATCCTTTTATTCAATATTCTAATATTCTATCCATAAAAGTAACTCCGTTTTCGCAATCAGCTTTCGCGTTCACATTGGATACTAAAGATCCGGCAGCTGCAGCAAAAACATTGTCCTCCGGATTGTTTACCACAGATACTGAAGGATATTCTTGGTTGGAAGCTGGAAATTACAAATTCTACACCTCTGTACAAAATGTATTTCAAACCGCTAACCCTTATTATGGTAATGGAGGAAGTGGTTCACTTGTTTTGAATGGGGCTGCAATAAATATTGCAACAGCAGGTTATTATAAAATAATGGCTGATATTGGAGCTAAAACATTTTCTGTTACACCTGTTACTTGGGGTATTATTGGAACTGCAAAAGTGTTTGGTTCTCTAAATAGTTTGCCGGCCATGACTTATGACTCTACTAATAAAGTATGGAAATCTACAATAAGTTTAAAAGGAGGAAAGACCTTTAATTTTAGAGCTAATAATTCAAATGTTATTAATCTAGGAGGTGGTACAGCAGTAGCTGGAACTACTGATTTTGCTGGAACAACAATGAGATATAACGGATTTGGTATTACTGTACCAGGACTTTCGACTGTTACTGCTTCGTATGTAGTTACTCTGGATTTGAGTAGTCCAAGAAATTACTCTTATACTCTTGTAAAACAATAATTTATAAATCTTTAAAAAAAAGGCTGTTTTTTAAGCAGCCTTTTTTTTCTCTAGACATTTTTAGTATGAAAAAATTCATTTTTTTATTTTTACTGATGACATCCGTAGGTTTTGCCCAAACCACGACGACACCTTCACCGGCAATCGCGACGGGACCAGTGACTATTAATTTTAATAAGACCGGAACTGGTTTGGCGGCTTACACAGGCATAATTTATGCACATATTGGGTTAACGGTTGATGGAGTTGTTTGGCAATACGTAATTGGTTCATGGGGAAATAATACGACACAGCCTCATTTGTCGTCAACTGGTGCTACTACTTATACTTTATTTCTTTCTCCTGACTTATTTACAAAATTTGGTGTGCCAACCACAAGTTCAATTACTCAAATTTGTTTAGTATTACGATCTGCTGATGGTGCTTTAAAGAGTTCGCCATCAGATATTTTCTTGAATATTGGAGCTTTTCAGGCAAATCTTACGGCTCCAGTATTGAATAGTACAAATATTATTAATTCAGGAACTAGTTTAAGTATCGCAGCTAACAATACAAGCGGTAGTGCCAATTATAATCTGTTTGCAAACGGAACAAGTATCAATACTTTTTCTGGAACTTCTTATACTTATACAGACACAAATATAGTTGACAATAGGAGCTATGATTTGCAAATTACGCAGGGGACTACTACTTTTTCAAAGAAATTTTCTGTAATTGTAAATCCCAATACGGTAGCCCAAACCATGCCAGCAGGTTTAGAAGACGGAATCAATTATAATGCTACTGATCCAACAAAAGCAACATTAGTTCTTACGGCTCCTGGTAAAGATTTTGTATATGTGGCAGGAAGTTTCAATAATTATACTCCTACTAGTAATTATGCCATGGCAAAAGATGGTAC
>CAILTC010000072.1 GCA_903837025.1 uncultured Bacteroidota bacterium
CTTGCTTTTAAAGAACCTGAAGAGATTGCCATTTCTAAAATCGCCATTTTAATTTCTTCTTTTATAGCGGGAACTTTGGGCTTTTTATGGTTGAAATATACCTTGAAAACACTAAATAAAAAAGGTGTTCAGCTTTAAAAATGAACTGCCCCCAAAAAGTTAGACACTATTTGGGGGCATTTTTATGGAAAGAAAAGTCAAATACAATTATGAATTTAAACTTCGCTGTGTAGAAGAAGTTTTAAGAAAACATCGCTCAGTTAATTCTGTAGCTTATGAAAATGGTATTGCGAATTCAAATCTTAATCGTTGGATTAAGTTTTATATAGAATTTGGAAATGAGGGTCTTTTGCCAAGGCAGAAGAACAAAAACTATAGTGTAAACTTTAAATTAAAAGTACTACAAGCTATTGAAAATAAGTCAATATCTTTGAGTAAAGCCTGTTTAACTTTTAATATTCCAAGAGAGTCAACGATAACAAATTGGCAGAGAAAATACGAAAAAGAAGGTATAACAGGTTTGCAACTTAAACCTAAAGGAAGACCTATAACAATGAATTTTAAAAGGAAAAAGAGAAAAACAGACAAAACCTTGACACGAGAAGAAGAGCTTTTAAGGGAACTAGAGTATTTACGTGCAGAAAACGAAATTTTAAAAAAGTTCAATGCCTTAGTTCAAGCCGAACAAGCCAGTCAAAACAAAAGGCTCAAACCATAATGGAATTAAGGCATAAATATGATTTAGAGTTATTACTCGATTGTATGAATATGGTTAGAAGTAGTTATTATTACTATGAAAAAAGAAGTCAATTAAATGACAAATACAAAGACGTTAAAGATTTGATTAAACAAATCTACAATCACCACAAAGGCAGGTTGGGATATCGTCGTATTACTTTAGCAATCAGACAAAAAGGAATTATTATTAATCATAAAACGGTATTGCGTTTAATGAAAATATTAGGGTTAAAAAGTATAATACGATTAAAAAAATATAAGTCTTATAAAGGAGAACAAGGAAAAATAGCTCCTAATATATTACAACGTAATTTTAAAGCAGCACAGCCTAATCAAAAATGGGCAACCGATGTCACTGAGTTTAATATATCTGGCAATAAATTGTACTTATCTCCTATAATTGATCTATTTAACGGAGAAATAATAAGTTATGAATTATCTGAAAGACCAAATTTTAATCAAATAACAAATATGCTTAAAAAGTCTTTTAGAAGAATACCAAATAATACTAATTTAATATTACACTCCGATCAAGGCTGGCAATATCAAATGAAACAATATCAAATGCTCTTGAAAGAAAAAGGATTAGTTCAGAGTATGTCAAGAAAAGGAAACTGTTTAGATAATGCAGTTATAGAAAATTTCTTTGGCATATTAAAATCAGAACTGTTTTATATTATGAAATTTAAAGACACGAACCACTTAAAAAAAGAAATTAAAGAATATATAAAATATTACAATAATGAAAGAATCAAACTAAATCTAAAAGGAATGAGCCCGATACAATATCGAGCTCATTATTATCAAAATTAATTATAAATTTGTCTAAACTTTTGGGTGCAGTCTATTTCATTGACACCTTTTTTTATGTATATCAAAGTTTAGAACTTTGACATAAAACTATTTAAAGTCTATTTCAAAGCTCCTACTTTAGC